>CAMAUH010000083.1 GCA_945861365.1 Candidatus Kuenenia stuttgartensis | reverse complement strand
GCTACAACGTCGCGGTGCCCGCCGCCGACAGACCCGCGCTCGTCATCGACGCGTCGGAATGGTTCCACGACCCGGCCTGGCAGGGGCACGTGACGCCGCGCCACTGGCGCCGCCTGCCGAAGCGCTCGGCCTTCGCGGTGCGCGCGACGCTGCAGCGCTGTGCTGACGCCGCGGCGCGCGCGACGTGGTTCGTCACCGGCGAACTCGCTCGCACCGAGCCCAACCTGCTGCGCGAACTCGCGGCCGCCGGGCACGAGCTCGGCCTCGCCTTGCTGGCGCCGTGGCCGCTCGATGCCGTGCCTGCGGCAGAACGGCAACGAGTCGCGGCTGCGTGGGCTGCCGATCGCGCCGCCATCGAGGCCGCGACGGGGCAGGGCGTGTGCTGCGTGCGCGCGGTGTGGCCGGTCGGCGCTGGCGAAGCGTGGTGGCGCACGGCGCTGCCCGGGATCGCGTGCGATGCCTCGCCGCGCACCGGTGCGCGCGACGCGAAGCCGCCGTGCGAGGTGTTCGCCGCGTGGCGCCTCGACCCGGACCAGCCGCGCGCCGTCGGCCTGCCGAAGGCGGTGTTCGCCGCGCACTACGACCGCCTCGCCACCGCGGCTGCGGAGTTCGCGGTCACCGCCGCCCGCGCGAACGGCACGCTCGCCGCCGGCCTCGGCCTGCCGCCGACCGCACCGACGCACGCCACCGCCGCCCCACCGCGCGCCACGCCGGCGCCGACGGGCGCCGAGCCGCTGTGCATCGTCGTGCCGCTGAAGGACGAAGCCGCAGGCCTCGGGTCGCTGTTCACCGAACTCGACCACCTCGTCGCCCAGCTCGCCGACGTCGCCGCCTGCGAGTTCGTGTTCGTCGACGACGGCAGCACCGACGCGACGTGGGCGCTGCTGCAGCAGTTCACCGCGGGCCGGCCGCACATGCAGCTGGTGCAGCATGCGCACAATCGCGGCGTCGCCGCGGCGATCCGTTCGGGCCTGCAGGCCGCGCGCTGCGAACGCGTCGCGTCGATCGACGGCGACCTGTCCTACGACCCGATGGAACTGCGGGCCATGCTCGCGCGGCTCGGCGAGGCCGATGTCGTCACCGCGTCGCCGTACCACCCGGCCGGCGGCGTGCACAACGTGCCGGGCTGGCGGCTGCTGCTGTCGCGCACGCTGTCGGCCGTCTACCGGCTGCTGCTGTGGTCGCCGCTGCACACGTGGACCGCGTGCTTCCGCGTCTACCGTCGTTCCGTCGTCGTCGACCTGCCACTCTCCAACCCGGGCTTCCTCGGCACCGCCGAACTGCTGGTGCGCGTGCTGCGGCGCGGCGGTCGGGTGGTCGAGCACCCGTGCGTGCTGGAGGCGCGCCTGTTCGGCTTCTCGAAGATGCGCGTGCTGCGCACGATCCTCGGCCATCTGCGGCTGCTCGTGCAGGTGGCGCTGCGGCGGGTCCGGTGAGCCCTGGCTGATCAGCGCAGCGGCGGCACTTCGCGCGGGCGCCGGCACAGCTCGCCGACGTAGCCCGGCCGCAGCAGCACCCGCAGCGCCGCCGCATGCAGGCCGACGCGATGGCGGCGGCCGAGCAGTGCCAGCCCGCACCACGCGACGAAGCGCAGCAGCAGGCCGAGCACGAGGCACGCGCGCACGTACTCGGTCCACCCGCGGCCGTGCCACTGCGCGTGGTACAGCAGGCAGCTCTCGCGGAACGCGACGAACGTGCGCTTCGCCGACTGCGCCGCACTGAGCCCGCCCTCGTGCACGAATGCGACCTCGGGCAGCCAGCGCACGCGATGGCCGGCGCGGCGCACGCGTTCGCAGAAGTCGGCTTCTTCGTAGTACATGAAGAAGCGTTCGTCGAAGCCGCCGACCTCGCGCAGCACGTTCGCGCGGATCAGGAACACGCAGCCGCTGACGCAGTCGACGTCGGTGGCCATGGTCGGCAACGGCTCGGCCGCGAAGCGACCGAGGAACAGCGCGTGCAGCAGGTAGTGCCGCGGCAGATGGCGCTGCCACGTGCTGCGCTGCGTGGTGCCGTGCTCGTCGGTGATACGTGGACCGAAGATCGCGACGTCGGGCAGCTGCTCCGCCGCCGCGATGAAGCGATCGAGCCGCTCCGGATCGGCTTCGGCATCGGTGTTCAGCAGCAGGATCCAGCGCCCGCGCGCGCGTTCGAGGCCGCGGTTGACGCCGTAGGCGAAGCCGCCGTTCTTCGGCTGCGGCAGCACGATCGCCTGCGGGAACTGGGCGCGCGCGGCGGCGACGCTGTCGTCGGCGCTCTGGTTGTCGATCACCAGCACTTCGCAAGCGAGCCGCGGGGCGCGGAACAGCCGGCCCAGCACCGCGAGCAGCAGGTCGCGCGTGTTCCAGTTGACGATGACGATCGAGAGAACGGGAGCTTCGGTCATCGTCGGGCTGGCGCGGGATGATGCATCGGCAGGTGCTGGTTGTCGCCAGTGCTCTCACATCGCGACTGCGGTGCCATCGGCGCTGCGCGCTGCCGTGGCGACCGCGGTGCCGAACCCGGGCTAGGCTTGCCGAAGGGAACATGGTCCGAAGCCTCGCTGCCGTGCTGTTGTCCGTGATCGCCGCACCGCTGGCCGCGCAGTTGGCGCCGTCGGCGCGGCTCGATGCTGGCGCGGTGCGCATCGGTGCCGCCGCCGCGAACCTGCCGCCCGCCGGCGCTGACGCGTGGGGCGGCTTCAGCGCGTTGACCAACGCTGCGAACGGGTCGGCCCATCTCGCCGTGCAGCAGACCTGCAGCGCCACCGCAGTCGACGTGCAGTGGCAGTTCGGTTGCCAGGCGTTCGCGCAGACGAACGGCACCGCGGGTGCTTCGGTGCGCTACGAGTTCGCGTCGCCGGTCGCCGTGCATGGGCTGCTGTCGATCACCTGGTTGGTGCAGGCCAGCGGCACCGGTGCAGCGCAGCTGGCGATCGACGTCGGTGACGACGGCATCGTCGACGCCACGGACAGCGGGGTGCTGCCGGTGGTGTTCGGCCCCGGCGCGCTGGTGGTGCGCGTGACGGCCAGCGCGAACGCGACGGCAGGCTCGTTCCACGCCGGCTGGAGCACGTGGCACTACAGCGGCGCCGTGCAGGGCGCTCTGGTGCTGGGTTTGGCGCCCGATGCGCCGGCGGTGCAGATGACGAGTGCCGCGTGTGGTGCGTTGTCGCCGGGCCTCGCGGTGCTGCCGACGTTCGCTGGCGGCGTGCAGTTCCGGGGGGCGTGTGCGCCGCCCGATGACATCGCGGTGCTGGTGCTCGGAATGGTGGGCGCCGCGTTGCCGCTCGGTCTGCCGCCAGGGTGCGCGCTCGCGGTGCGCCCCGACGTGACGGCCTGGCAGTTGCCCGATGCGCAGCGCGGTGTCGCGTGGGAACTCGCGGTGCCGCCCGCGGTGCGGCCGCTGGCGCTGCATGCGCAGTTGTTGGGGCTGCACGTGGCGCCGATGTCGATCGCGACGAGCTCGGCGCTGCGCGTCGTGCTGTAGGGCGCGTTCCTACCGAGGACCCCGGACTCCATCGCTGCCGCGAGCAGCTCCGCGCCCCGACGTTCGTCTGCCTCGCGCGGCCGCACCTCGCGTAGACGCCGCTGCGGCCGGCTCAGCGCTGCGTCCACTCGAGATGGATGCCGTGCGTGGTGACGAACGAGTACTCGATCGTGGCCGTGCCGGTGCTGCGTAGCCGCAGCGTCGAGGTGCCACCGTCGGTGTCCAGCTCCAGCGTGCCACCACCTGGTGCAAGGTCGCGCCGCATCTCGGGCATGCCGGCCTCGACGTCGAAGCTGACCGTCGCCGCCGCGGGCCCCCGGTTGGTGAACGTGGCTTGCACCGGTCCGTCGCCGGCGTGCACGGTCAGTGTGTGCTCGATGCCCGGCAGCAGTTGCAGCGAGCCGGTGAGCGTCGATTCGCTGCGGAACAGGGAGCAGCTGCCGAGAAGCGGGAGGGCCAGCAGCAGGGCGCAGGTTCTTTGGTTCATCGTGTCGACTGGTCAGCGTGCCGTGGAATGGCACAGCTACCGCATCGGCGGCGTTGGCGCGAGCATCGCTTGCGCGCGCTGGCCCCGTGCATTCTCGCCGCGGGTTCGCGCATCATCCCGACATGCGTTGCCTCCTGACGTTCCTGTTCTCCAGCCTGCTGTTCCCGTTGCTCGCCCAGGAACCCGAGGCACCCGACGAGGAGTGCACGATCGGCGTCGCCAGCGGCAAGGCCACCGCCGATGGGCGGCCGCTGCTGTGGAAGAACCGCGACAGCCACCATCGCGACAACGTCGTCATGGCGCTCGCCGACGGCGGCAAGCACGCCTACTTCGCGCTGTGTGATGCCGGCAAGCCGGAGTTCGTGTGGGGCGGCGCCAACGGCAAGGGCTTCGCGGTCGTCAACGCGGTCGCGCGCGACCTGCCGCAGGGCGCCGACCAGGGGCCGGGCAACGGCGGGTTCATGAAGCGCGCGCTGCAGCAGTGCGCGAACGTCGCCGAGTTCGAGCAGTTGTTGCGCGACACCAACGACAACGGCCGCCGCACGCGCGCCAACTTCGCGGTCGTCGACGCGCACGGTGCTGCCGCGATCTTCGAGGCCGGCCACCGCACCTACACGCGCTTCGACGCGGCCGCCGGCAAGGGCGGTCTGCTGCTGCGCACCAACTTCGCGGTCACCGGCAGCGGCGAGCGCGGCAAGGAACGCTGCGAACGCGCCACTGCGCTGTGCAACTCGGCGGCGGCGCTGCCGCTGACGCCGCGGTTCCTGCTGCAGCAGCTGCTGCGCGACGTGCAGCCGCCGGCGAATGCCGCGAAGGGCGCGGCCGGATTGCTCGACGTGCGCGAGACGATCCATCGCCAGACCACGGTCGCGGCACTGGTCGTGCACGGCGTGAAGAGCGGTGAGGATCCGAGCCTGCTGACGATGTGGTCGCTGCTGGGCCAGCCGCTGTTCACGGTCGCGGTGCCGCTGTGGCCGGCCGCCGGCACGGTGCCGCGCGAACTCTCCGGCACGCCGCGCAGCGACCTGTGCGAGGCGAGCTGCCGCCTGCAGGACGCGATGTACGACAGCGCGCCATCGGCCGCAGAAGCCGGCGAGGAAGCGGCAGAAGCCGAGGCCTCGGGGCCGATCCGCTGGCTGCGCAGCGAGCCGATGGCGCACGTTCGCCGGGCCCTGCTGTTCCACGAAGCAAAGGTGCTGGGCGACTACGAGTCGTCGTTCGCGCGCTTCCGCGCCGCCGGCAAGGCGCCGCCGGCGGTGCTGCGCGCGGCGCAGGAAGGCATCGCCCGGGATGCGCTGAAGTGGGTGCGCGAGCAGGCGGATCAGCACGCGGCGGCGCCGGCCGGCAAGTAGCGACCCTGTGGCCGCTTCGCGGCCGTGCGCCGTGTCGGATCCTGGGCCGCGGTTCGGAATCCCGAACGCGATGCCACATCGGTCCGCGCGTCCGGATGACAGGGGCAACTCCCTTTCCGGAACGAACCCATGCTGCGCTCCTCCTCACTCCTCTCGCTGGCCGCCGCGGCTACCGCCGGCCTGCTGCCCGCCCAGAATTGGGCCGAACTCGGCGATGCCGGCCAGACCCTGGACATGGTCCAGGTCGTCGACCTGCCAGGCACCTTCACGACGATCACGGGCCAGATCAACGCCGATGCCGACCTGTTCCTGATTCAGGTGAGTGACCCGACGGCCTTCACCGTGGGCGTCACGGCGAACTTCGATTCGCAGTTGTGGCTGTTCGACGAGCGAGGCTGGCCAGTGGTCTCGAACGACGACCAGGGCTTCGGCGGCTCAGCCAACCCCGCTCTGGCAGTAGGCAGCGTGAAGGTCCCCGGCCGCTACTACCTGGCGATCTCGCCGTGGAACAACGACTCGCGTTCGCTCGCGGGCCTGCAGTGGTTGGGCACCCCATATGCGACGGCGCCCGCGGATGGTCCGGGACGCCTCGAGCCGCTCGCCAGCTGGAGCGGCAGCTCCATCCTCGCCGGCAGTTACACCATCAGCGTGGCGGGCGCCACCGGCGTCGCCCGGCATGCCGTGATGCCGAGCACGCACAACCTGTCGGAGAGCCAGGTGCAGGCGGCCGGAACGGGCACCACGGCCTGGTTCGACGCCGACGGCGGCCGCTTCCAGATCCTCTACGAAGCGAGCAACTTCCTCGCTGCCGGCGCCTCCGGCGTGATCGACATCGAACGCATCATGTTCCGCGGCGAGGACGGCCAGGCCCACCCCGGCGGCATCTACTACCCCACCGTGTGGGTGGTCGTCGCCGCGACTTCGCTGACGCCCGCCACGATGAGCTCGACGTTCGCGACCAACCTCGCGGCACCGGCGACCACGGTGCTGTGGTCCACCAACCCGGTGAATCTGCACATGCGGCCGTCGGTCGGCTCGGTCCCCAACAACTACAACATGGTCATCGATGTCGGCCAGTTCGGCCCGCCCACCCTGCCCATCGACCTGAACGGCTCCCGGCCGAACCTGTTGGTCGAGGTCCGCTACGGCGGGCCTGCACAGTTCGCGAACCCGAATGTCCAACTGATGGAGATGCAGGACGCCTCGGGCGGCAACACCCTCGTGCGCGGCCGCGGTGCCGTGACGCTGGATGCAGCCAGCCTGACGGGCACTCTCACCGACAGCCCGTTGGTGATGGGCGTCGACTTCAACGGCAGCAACGCTCCGCGCATGCCGGTCCCGGCGCGCACCGAGTCCTTCGGGGCCGCGTGCGGCGGTTCGCCTTCGGCCTTCTACGAGGCCTTCGTCAATGGCCAGGCCTTCGACCTCACGGGCTTGCGCCTGACCCCCGACAACCCGGCTGCGCCGACGACCTACACCGTGAGCCGCCTCGATGTGGCGCCGGACATCACGATGGTCGACCCGCAACCAGACAGCATCACCGATGACGCCACCGTTCCGCATGCGCTCGGCTTCGCGCTGCCGATGCCGAACGGGCCCGTCAACGCGATCCGCGCCTGCACCAACGGGTTCGTGTGGCTCGACGGGTTCACCGCCGACAGTGACCTGTCGCCGTCGATCGGCGATCTGCTGGCGCATCCGTCGCCGAGCGGCCGCCTGGTGCCGTTCTGGACCGACCTGCACTGCGGACGCAACACGACCACGCACCCGAACTCGGGTCTGCACGTGCGCACCGATACGTCGGGCGGTCTTGGCAACGCAGTTTGCTACGTGACCTGGCTCAACGTCGGCAACTTCCAGTCGGCGACACCGGGCGGCTTGATCCACACCTTCCAGTGCGTGCTGAAGCAGGCCACCGGCCAGATCGAGTTCCGCTACGGCACCATGCCTCGTGCCTGCGCGATCGCGTCGGCATCCTCCGGTTACGCGGTGGTCACCGGCTTCGCCCCGAACCGCGGCGTCGACCCGTACCTGTCCGATCCGCAGCCGCGCGACCTGTCGCTCGAGGTGCCGTTCGCGACCAAGGTCGAAGGCGCCTTCGGCAACATGGGGCTCGACTCGGTGTCGACGCCGGTCGTCGAATCGCCCGCCTACGGCGCCCGCATGTTCCCGGGCCAGACGGTGAAGTGGAACGTCAACAGCGTGCCGCCCGGTTCGCTGATCGGCGTGCAGCTGCTCGACATCGCTTCGTCGCGGCCGGGTGCGGCGCTGCCGACGATCACGGCGCCCGGTTGCGTGCTGAGCACGTCGCAGTTCGCGATCCTGCACGAGGTGAACGTGCTGCCCGGTAGCTCGGTGCTCGGTTCGGTCGGCTTGACCGTGCCCGGCAACGCGAACCTGGCCGGTGCCAAGGTCTACGCCCAGTACGTCGTGCTCGGCGGTCTGTTCGGTGCGCCCGACCTGATCACGGTCGCGAGCAACGGGCTCCAGCACACGATCGGTCGCCGCTGAGGCGGCCGGCGCCAAGCTGGGCTTCGCGGGGGCGCCCGCTATCGTGCGCCGCCCCCCGACGAGCCGCATGACCGACGTCCTCCAAAGCCAGATCAAGACCGGCACCCCCGAGTTCGCGCAGAACAAGGCGCACCACCTGCAGGCCATCGCCGAGATCGCCGCCCACGTCGCCGCGGCGAAGCAGGGCGGCGGTGCCGAAGCCTGCGCGCGCCACCACAAGCGCGGCAAGCTGCTGCCGCGCGAGCGCATCGCCGCGATCCTCGACCCGGGCTCGCCGTTCCTCGAGCTGTCGCCGCTGGCCGCGCATGGCCTCTACGGCGGCGATGCGCCGAGCGCCGGCATCGTGACCGGCATCGGCATGGTGCAGGGCCGCGAGGTCATGGTGGTCGCCAACGACGCGACCGTGAAGGGCGGCACCTACTTCCCGATGACGGTGAAGAAGCACGTGCGCGCGCAGGAAGTGGCGCTCGAGAACCGGCTGCCGTGCGTCTACCTGGTCGACAGCGGCGGCGCGTTCCTGCCCCTGCAGGCCGACGTGTTCCCCGACCGCGACCACTTCGGCCGCATCTTCTACAACCAGGCGCGCATGTCCGCGGCCCGCATCCCGCAGGTCGCCGTCGTGCTCGGCAGCTGCACCGCTGGCGGCGCCTACGTGCCGGCGATGAGCGACGAGAGCATCATCGTGAAGGGCAACGGCACGATCTTCCTCGGTGGCCCGCCGCTGGTGCGCGCCGCGACCGGCGAAGTGGTCAGCGCCGAGGATCTCGGTGGCGCCGACGTGCACACGCGCCTGTCCGGTGTCGCCGACCACTTCGCCGAGGACGAGCCGCACGCGCTGCAGCTGTGCCGCACCGTCGTCTCGCATCTGAACACCAAGAAGCCGCAGCAGCTGTGCCTGCAGGCCGTCGAGGAACCGCTGTACGACGCCGAGGAACTGCTCGGCGTGCTGCCGCGCGACACGCGCACGCCGTACGACGTGCGCGAAGTGATCGCGCGCCTCGTCGACGGCAGCCGCCTGCACGAGTTCAAGACGCGCTACGGCACCACGCTGGTCACCGGCTTTGCGCACATCCACGGCATGCCGGTCGGCATCGTCGCCAACAACGGCATCCTGTTCTCCGAGAGCGCGCAGAAGGCCGCGCACTTCGTCGAGCTGTGCGCGCAGCGCAAGGTGCCGCTGCTGTTCCTGCAGAACATCACGGGCTTCATGGTCGGCCGGAAGTACGAGACCGGCGGCATCGCCAAGGACGGCGCCAAGATGGTGCAGGCCGTCGCGACCGCACAGGTGCCGAAGCTCACGGTGCTGATCGGCGGCTCGTTCGGTGCCGGCAACTACGGCATGTGCGGCCGCGCCTACCAGCCGCGCTTCCTGTTCACGTGGCCGAACTCGCGCATCTCGGTGATGGGCGGCGAACAGGCGGCCGGCGTGCTGGTGCAGGTGAAGAAGGACCAGCTCGAGGAGAAGGGCCAGAAGCTGTCGGCCGACGAAGAGCAGAAGATGCGCGCGCCGATCTTGGAGAAGTACGAGACCGAAGGGCACCCGCTCTACGCGACGTCGCGGCTGTGGGACGACGGTGTCATCGATCCGCGGCAGACGCGCGGCGCGCTGGCGCTGGCACTGTCGGCGAGCCTGAATGCGCCGATCCCGGACTACGACGCGCCGGTGTTCCGCATGTGAGTGGGGGTGGTGCGGGCTGCGGGCCAGCACCCAGGGCGAGGCTCGGCGCGGTAGTGTGCGCCGCCCGTGGTTACCCGCCGAGGCGGCGGTGCTAGCGGCGGCTTGGAAGAGCCCCTACCCATGAAGCAGACCCCTCGTCCGACCGTGGCGGCCGTCGCCTGGTTCGTTGCCGCGTCGTGGTGCACCACGGCCGCGTCCTTGCCAGCCCAATGCACGAACCCGTGGCCGACGGTGCCGGGCTCCACCGGCGTCGAGGGTGCGGTGTCCGACATGCTGGCGTTCGACCCGGATGGCGCGGGGCCGATCGGCGAACGGGTGCTGGTCGCAGGCAACTTCCGGGTCGCGGGCAGCGTGTTCGCACAGAACCTGGCGGTCTACGACCCGGCGACGCGCACGTGGTCGGCGTTCGGGCCGGGGCCGTATCCGATCAACCTGCACCTCGCGCGCGACGGGAACGGCGACCTCTACGTCGGCGGCACGTTCACCACCATCGCGGGTGTCGCTGCGAACAACGTGGCGAAGTGGGATGGCACGAACTGGTCCCCGCTCGGCGCTGGGGTGGTCGGGTCCGTGTTCGGAATGGCCGCGTTGCCAACCGGCGGCGTGCTGTTGACCGGGGACCTCACCTCCGCCGGCGGCTCGCCGACCGTCGACATCGCCCGCTGGGACGGCGCTACGTGGTCCTCGCTGGGCTCCGTCGGGCTGGCCGCCGGTGGGTTCCTCTCCTTGCGCGATGCGGTGCCGATGGCGAATGGCGACGTCTGCGCGGCCGTGCAGCTGAACACCACGACCAGCAACTTCGTCGGCGTGATGCGCTTCGATGGCACGTCCTGGACGCCGCTCGGGGCGAGCATGGGCGCGACCCCGTTCGTTCTGCGCACGTTGCCGAACGGCGATCTGCTCGCGGGCGGCCAGTCCACTCCGGGTGGTGGTCCCGGGGTCGCCCGCTGGGACGGCACGACGTGGTCCGTGCTCGGCACGGCACCCTTCGCCTTCGTGAACGAGCTGGACCTGCTGCCGAACGGCACGCTGGTCGCCGGCGGCAACGTCGGCTCGAGCACGATCGGCCGCGTGGCCAGTTGGGATGGCTTCACCTGGACCCAGCTCGGCGACTCCGGTTTCGGCAATCTCGGCTTCACTGCCCTGGCCGCGCTGGCTTCCGGGGATCTGCTGGTCGGCGGCTCGTTCTGGTCGTTCGGTGGCGTCTCGACGCGTGGCGTCGCGCGCTGGAACGGCAGCGCCTGGCTGCCGTCGAGTCCCGGTCTCGCCGTGATCCGTGCGCTGGCTGTTCGCCCGGACGGCAGCGTGTTCGCCAGCATCGGTGGCGGCCAGCTCGGCGACAGCCTCGTGTATCGCTGGAACGGTGCTTCGTGGACGCCGATCGGCGGCGGCGTCCAAGGCTACGACACCTCGAACCTGACCTGCCTGTACGCGGCGCCGAGCGGCAGTCTGGTCACCGGTGGACAGTCCGGCTGGGGCAGCACGGTGCCGATCGTGCAGCGCTGGTCGGGCTCGATCTGGTCGACCCTCGGGACGGCGGCGTCGGGCACCGTGTCGGCCGCCGTCGAGCTGCCGAACGGGGATCTCGTCGTCGGTGGGCAACTGGCATCGATCTCCGGAGTCACCGTCGCCAACGTGGCGCGCTTCGACGGCACGACGTGGTCGCCGCTGGGGAATGGCCTGTCGCAGGCGGTCGTTGCGCTCACCGTGTCGCCCGCGGGCGACCTCTTCGCGATGACTGGGACCAGCGTGTTCCGCTGGAACGGCTCGGCCTGGGTGCAGTTCGGCCTGTCGCAGAGCGGCCTTCGCGCGTTCGCGATCGGTGCGGATGGCGTGCCCGTCGTCGCCGGCAGCCTCAGCGGCCCCGACGTGCTGCGTTGGAACGGTTCGTTCTGGGCGCCGCTCGGCAGCGGTCCTGCCGGCCCCGTGCAGTCGCTGGCGATCCTGCCGAACGGCGACCTCGCCGTCGGTCCGTTGGTCGACACCAGCAAC
>CAMAUH010000082.1 GCA_945861365.1 Candidatus Kuenenia stuttgartensis | reverse complement strand
GACGGCGAGATCGAGCGTGGCGCGCTGGTCCGGCTGCGCCACCAACAGCAGCGCACGCGGCGTGTCCTGCAGATCGCGCAGCACGTCGCTGCCGCAGACGAGGTCGCCGGCGCTGGTCGCCAGCGACGAGACGATCGGCTGCCGCTGCTCGAGGCCGTCGGCGAGTGCACGTTCGCAGCGCGCCATCGTCGCCGGATCGAGCGCCAGCTGCGGCGACTGGCCAGCACCTTCGGTGCGCGCCGGACTGGCGGCGATCGGATACCCGCGCACGTCGGTCAGCAACACGTCGTGGCGCGGTGCCAACGTGCCCAGCACGTTGCCGTCCAACGGCCGCGCCGCGGTCAACGCGAACGTGCCGCACTCGGCTTCGGCCTCGGCACGCACACCGAGCATCAAGGTGCCCCACTGCAGGAACAGCCCAGGATCGAGGCGCGCCTGGGTGTCGGCATTGGCGAGCCGTTCGTCACCGGCCACCAGCGCGCGCGCCGGCAACAGCAACTTGCCCGCACGCGGCTGCCAGTCGAGCCGCAGGAAGCCGCCATTCCACTCCGGCGGCAGCTGGCCGGCGAGCAGCTTGCGCAGTTCGGTGTCGACCGGCGCCACCAGTTCGGCACCGGCGGCGGCGTCCTTGCCGACCAGCGATTCGCCGAGCTTGCCGACCGCCAGCTTGCTGAGGTCCTGCAACCATTGCCGCGCCGAACTGGCGACGCGCGCCTTCTGGTCGGCCAGCTGCACGCTGGCGCTGCGCACGGTCGCGCGCACGGAGTCGGCGACGTCGGCGGCGTGGCCCTGTTCGAGCACCTGCACCAGCACCACCGACAGCAGGCCCAGCGGCGCCAGTGCTGCGACCGTCGTCACCGCGAGCAGGCGGAAACGCAGGCTCGCCGCGACCGCGAGCAGTTCGCCGAGCAACACCAGCAGGAACGGCGCGCTGGCGAGCACCAGCACGAGCCCGAGCCGATTGCCGTCGCGCGCAGCCGCGACCCACTGCGGGTCGGTCGCGGACATCGCCAGCACGGCGCCATCCCAGCCATCGCCGCGCAGCGGCGTGAACATGGTCACGCGCCGGCCACCATCGGCCGCTAGCGACTCCAACGTAATCGGCTCACCGCCCGCCGCGGCGCGCGGCAGCGCCTGCACCTCGGCACGCTGCTCCGGACCGAGCGTCGATTCGCTGAGCTGCCCGGCGCGGTAGATCGTGATCGCGTTGTCGCGCCACGGCGCCAGGAACTCCGCCGACAGCTGCCGTTCCGTCGCACTGACGCGCGACAGCGGTGAGTCCGGTGGATCCTGTGGTGCTGCCGCCTGCTCGTCGACGAACACGACCGAACGGACCCGCAGCCGGTACTCGGCGAGGTTGCGGAACTCGATCGCCGTCAGCGCCGCACCGGCCGGCAGATCGGTGACCGGGATGCCGAGGTTGACGTGGCGTTCCTGGCTGTCGTCGAGCCACGACAGCGCGATCGAGGCCGGCGAACCCTCCGGCGGTTCGTCGCGCGTGTTGTGCACCGCGAGTTCGTAGAACACGCTGACCTGGTGCTCGAGCAGGATGCTGCGCTTCTGCTTGCCGGGGCCGAAGTGCAGCACGATCTCGCCGACGCGCGCGCCGGGATTGGCAGTCGGCACGCCGGGGTAGATCGCGCGGTGGAAGAACCACAGCCGCTGCGGTGGTTCCTGGCTGGCCGGGATCGCGATGGTCGCCGCGGCACCGGGTGCCAGTTCGATGCCGGCATCCTGCGGATACGGGCCGCGCAGGTCGGTCAGCACGCCCTGCCGCGACGGCTGGCCCAGGAACACCGGCTCGATGCGCCCTGGCTGGCTGCCCTCCAGCGAAATGCCGACGAGCCGCAGGTCGGCTCCGCGCAGCGCCGCGACGGTGATCGCCCGCAGGTCGCGATCGAGCGCCACCGGCACGATGCAGACCTCCCAGAAGTCGCGGCCGAGGCTCTGCGCGTCGGCGAACGCCCGATCGAGATCCACCTCGAGCCGGCGCTTGCCGTCCGGACCGATGTAGTCGAGTTCGAGTTCGAGCCGCGGCGTCGTCAGCGCCCGCGGACTGAACGTGAACGGCGGCGTCGATGGCCGACCGACGACCAGATGCAGGCGCGACCCGCGCAGCGGCGCGTCGAACTGGAAGTTCTCGGCGCGGTCGAGGCCGAGCGGCAACCAGTAGGCGCGCACCGGCAGGTCGTCGAACTGGCGCAGCGGCGGCCCGAACTCTGGGTTGATCTGCGACAGGTAGCGGTACTTCGTGAACTTCTGCCGCGCGACGACCCGGCCGTTCAGCAGTTCGACCAACGCCCGGTCGCGGCTGACGCCGCGGTAGCTGGCGAGCGTGCCCTGTTCGAACAACGCCAGGTTGGTCGTCAGCCGGGCGACATCGGCATCGAGGTTGGTGCGCTGCGCTTCCGCGCGCCAATTCGATTGCAGGCGCGGCAAGCACAGGCCGAGCACGCACAACACGAGTCCGCCGCCGATCAACACCGGACGCAGCCACCGCGCGCGTTCGCGCACCGCCCCCCAACCGCGCAACAACACCACGAGGCCGACCAACGCGAGCAGCGGCACCAGCAGGTAGCGCAGGTCGGCGAGCAGGTCGCTGTCGAGCAGACGCCCCCCCGCGTTGCCGCCGACGAGCGCCCCTGGCGACGGCAGGCGCAGCACGCCGAGGCCGTTGCCGGTGAGCGGGTCACGCCCGTTCCAGCTGAGTGCGACCGCGCGTCCGGCATCGCCGGCATCGTGGTCGCGCAGCACCAGGTTGAAGGCGAGGTCCTCGGTGCCGGGCCGCAGCGCCGGGAAGTGATGGAACGGGATCGCCGCTTCGAACGAGAACGAAGTCGGCCCGAGCCGTTTGCCGGCCAGGCGGATGCCGGCCAACTGCGTGGCAGACTGCTGCGACGACTGCTTGCCGGGTTCGGTCCAGGTCCAGGGGCGCCGGGTCTGCAGCGGGGTCAGCACCAGCACGCGGTCTTCCGCCCGCATGCTGCCGCCTTCGGAAGCGGTCCCGAAGCCGAGCCAGACCTCGATGCGGTCCGTGCGCTCGGTCGGCAATAGGCCCGTGGCGGCATCGAGATGGTCGTCTTCGACCACGCCTGCCAGGTAGAGGTGGTTGCTGTCGCTGCTGACCAAAAAGCGCCCGGAAAGATCGGCCGCGCCGCTCCAGGACTCTTTGCCATCAATGACTTGCGATGATTCGGCCAGCGCGATCCGCGATCCGCCATCCCCCCATTCGGCCAGATCCCCATCGATCGCCGGCACGAAAACGCTCGTGACCAATTCTGGCGGCGCTTGGCATGGCAACACGGTGCCGAGTGCCAGCAGCAGGAGCGTCCGGAAGGCGCGCATGGGAAGCGCGGGATGCTACCAATGCCGGGGCAGTAGCCCACCCCCGTTCCTCTCACCGCCACTGCTCACCGAAAACAAAACCGCCCGCCGAACCACAGTTGGTTCGGCGGGCGGTCCTGCATCCGGAATCCCGAACGGCTCAGTCGCGGCGCGGGCGGCGCGGGCCGCGGCGGCCGGGGCCCGGGCCACGATCGTCACCGAGCACGCTGTCCAGCGACTCGAGGCTGACATCCGGAGCGGCCGGAGCAACCGGCGGCGTCACCGGTGCGTCGTCCTCGAAGTCCGCCATCGGCATGTTCGAGCGCGGCGCCGGGCGCTCACTGCGCTCCGGACGCGGGCCACGATCGTTGCGCTCGCGCGGCGCCGGAGCCCCGGTCACCGGAGCAGCCGCGTCGCGGGCCGGACGGCGATCACCGGGCGCCCCGGCGTCGTCGCGGCGCGGCCGCCAGCCCTCGGGGCCGTCGTCGCGAGCGGGACGCTCGAAGCGCGTGTGCGAGCGCTCGGGCCGCGGACCGCGGTCGTCACGCGGACGATCGCTCTCCGGACGCGGCGCGCGGTCGATCGGCGCCGGACGACGTTCTTCGTCACGGGCGAAACGATCGGGGCGCTGCGGGCGGTCTTCGCGGGCCGGACGGTCGCTCATCGGCGGGCGGTCTTCGCGCACCGGGCGGTCGCTCATCGGCGGGCGATCCTCGCGCACCGGACGGTCGCTCATCGGCGGGCGGTCTTCGCGGACCGGACGGTCGCTCATCGGCGGGCGGTCTTCGCGGGCAGGACGCGCGTCACGGAACGGGCGATCCTCACGCGGCGGACGATCGCCCATCGGGCGGTCTTCGCGCATCGGACGATCCGAACGCGGGCCACGATCGTCGCGGAACGGACGGTCCGGACGGTCGCCCGCCGGACGCGGCTCACGGACCGGACGATCCTCACGATCGCCACGCGGCGCGCGGTCGCCGAAACCCTCGCGGCCAGGACGATCTTCGCGGGCCGGACGATCGCCCATCGGGCGATCTTCGCGCGGACCACGCTCTTCCCGAACCGGACGATCCCCCATCGGGCGATCTTCGCGCATCGGACGGTCGCTGCGCTCCGGGCGCGGGCCGCGCTCAGGGCGCTCGGTCCACTCGGGCCGCGGGCCGCGCTCATCGCGCGGGCCACGCTCCGGCCGATCGGAACGCATCGGCCGATCGCTCATGGGGCGGTCCCCCGTGGGACGGTCGCCAATGGGCCGATCACCCGTGGGCCGATCCCCCGTGGGCCGGTCGCCCATCGGGCGATCTTCGCGGCCACCGCGTTCCTCACGCATGGGGCGATCTTCGCGCGCCGGACGATCCTCGCGCGGGCCACGATCTTCACGCGGGCCACGGTCCATGCGCGGACCACGATCCTCACGCGGCGGACGATCGCCCATCGGGCGGTCTTCGCGCATCGGCCGATCCTCACGCGGACCGCGCTCCTCGCGCATCGGCCGCTCTGGACGATCCCCGGCAACCGGGGCTGCCGCCACGGGCGCGGCAGGCGCAGCCGGAGCCGCGCCACCTTCCGCCGCCGGCGCGCCACCGCGCTCGGCCAGCAGGATCGCCTTGCGGCTCAGCTTGACCTTGCCGAAGTCGTCGATCGCGATGACCTTGACCTTCAGCGTGTCGCCGATGCGCACGACGTCGGTGACCGCGCGGATGAACCCATCCGACAGCTCCGACACGTGCACCAGGCCTTCCTGGCCCGGCAGGATCTCGACGAACGCGCCGAACTCCTTGATGCCGGTGACGCGACCTTCGTAGACGCCGCCGAGCGTGATCTCGGCGGTCATCGCCTTGATGTGCGCGACGGCCTGCTTGACCTTCTCCGAGTTGACGCCGGTGATGGTGCACATCCCGCCGTCCTCGATGGAGATCTTGCACTCGAAGGTCTCCTGCATCGCGCGGATGTTCTTGCCACCCGGGCCGATGATGAGGCCGATCTTCTCGTTCGGCACCTGCACCGATTCGAGGCGCGGCGCGTTCGGGCTGATCTCGGCGCGCGGCGAGCGCATCACCTTCAGCATCTCGCGCAGCACGTGCAAGCGGCCTTGCTTCGCCTGTTCGAGCGCCTCGGCCATGATCGCGCGGGTCAGACCCTCGCACTTGATGTCCATCTGCAGCGCCGTGATGCCACGGCCGGTGCCGACGACCTTGAAGTCCATGTCGCCGCACGCGTCCTCGCTGCCGAGGATGTCGGTCAGGATCGCGTACTTCTTGCCTTCCATCACGAGGCCCATCGCGATGCCCGCGACCGGCTGCTTGATCGGAACGCCCGCGTCCATCATCGCCAGCGTGCCGGAGCACGCGGTGGCCATCGACGAACTGCCGTTCGACTCGAGGATCTCGCTGGTGATGCGGATCGTGTAAGGGAACTCCTCACGCGACGGCAGCACCGATTCGAGGCCGCGCTCGGCGAGCGCACCGTGGCCGATCTCGCGGCGACCCGGCGTGCCGACGCGCTTCACTTCACCGACCGAGAACGGCGGGAAGTTGTAGTGCAGCAGGAAGCGCTTGCGTGGCTCCGGCATCAGGCCGTCGATGATCTGCTGGTCGTCGGTGCCGCCCAGCGTGACGACGCCGAGCGCCTGCGTCTCGCCGCGGGTGAACAGCACCGAGCCGTGCACGCGCGGCAGCACGCCTACCTCGATCGTGATCGGGCGGACCGTCGAGTGGTCGCGGCCGTCGGCGCGCGTGCCCTTCAGGATCGACTGGCGTTCGGCGTCCTTGACGATGTCGCCGAGGATCTCCGAGACCTTGGCGTTCCAAGCCTTCTGCTCGGACTCGGTGGCGCCGTGCGGCGCGTGGAACTTCTTCGTCGCCTTCTCCTTGGCGGCCTTGGTCGCGGCGGAGCGCGTCTGCTTGGTGCCGATGGTCAGCGGCGCCTTGCGCAGGTCGGCGCCGAACTCGTCCTCGATCGCGGCGACCAGCTCCGGGTCGTTCTGCGGCGGCGTGAACGCCATCTTCGGCTTGCCGGCCTTCTCGGTCAGCTCGTCGATCATCCCGGCGATGACCTTGCAGGTCTCGTGGGCCATCTCGAGCGCCTGCAGCATCAGCTCTTCGCTGACTTCCTTGGCGCCGGCTTCGACCATCGCGACCGCGTCGGCGTGGCCGGCGACCGTCAGGTTGAGCTTGTTGTTGTCGCTCTGCAGCTGGCTCCACAGCGGGTTGACGACCAGCTTGTCGTCGACGCAGCCGATGCGGACCATGCCCAGCGTGCGGCCGTTCGGCACCGAGCTGACCGCCAGCGCGGCGAAGCTGGCGATCGCCGCCAGCACGTCCGGATCGTTCTCACGATCGGCCGACATCACCTGCGACAGCACCTGCACCTCGCGCTTGAAGCCGTCCGGGAACATCGGGCGGATCGAACGGTCGATGATGCGGCAGGCCAGGATCTCCTTCGTCGACGGCCGGCCCTCGCGCTTGAAGAAGCCGCCGGGGATCACACCGATCGCCGAGGTCTTCTCGCGGTAGTCGACGGTCAGCGGGAAGAAGTCGATGCCTTCCATCGCCTTCTGGCTGTTCACCGTCGCCAGCACCATCGTGTCGCCATAGCGGGCGACGACAGCGCCATCGGACAGCTTGGCCATGCGGCCGGTTTCGAGCGTCAGCGTGCGGCCGCCGATCTCGCGCGAGACGACGACCTTGCCGGTCGGCTGCGGGACGGCGCCAGGGGCTGCTGCGGCCTTCGCGGGAGCAGCGTCTTCGCGGGCGGCCGGGCGGGCCTTGCTCTCGCGGGGCGCGCCGGTCTTGCCGCGCGGCTTCGTGGTCTTCGGGGTCGGGTTCGAATCTTCAGCCTTCTTCTTGCTAGCCATTGGTTTCTCGTTCACTCACTTCGATTGCACTGCTTCGACGGCACTGGGGCGTGCCACGTCACGCGGACCGCCGACTGCCCCTACATGGGGCCCAGGTCGAGCGGGGCGTTTGGCGGCCGAAGCCGCCGTTTGGCGCCATCCGCATGCAACAGCATCGCGAACGGAGCCGGCCATCGCGTCGCCCACATCCGGGGCGTGCGCAATGGTGATCCCGAACGGGGTCGGGATCGCATGGATGGCGCACCACGTGCGCCCTCTGGTTCGACCGACTACCGGTCGGCCCCGACGGCACCTTCGGCACCGTCGGCGGGAGGCGTTCGCCAAACGAAACGCCGCGTGATCCATGACTTGATCGGGATCGCGCGGCACCGAACTTCACTTGCGCAGTCCGAGCTTGCTCGCGAGCTGCTCGTACTTCGACGCATCCGTGCGCCGCAGGTAGGTCGCCAGCTTGTTGCGCCGGTTGACCTTCATCAGCAAGCCGTGACGACTGTGGTAGTCCTTCGGGTGCCGATGCATGTGTTCGGTCAGCTCCTTGATCATTGCAGTCAGAACTGAGATCTGCACTTCGGCGGAGCCGCTGTCGTTCGTGTGGCGCCGGTTCTCGGCGATGATCTGCTTCTTGGTGTCAGCGGAAATGGTCATCCCTGTGTCCTCGTTGGTGATTCTGACCATCTCGCCAGAACAGGGCTTCCAGCGTCGAGGTCGGCCCGGATGGGCATGGTTGTGGAGAAAAGGCCAGCAACCATAGCCAGGGGCGCGTCCCCGGAGCAAGAGCGCAGACGCCAAACCTTGCCGCCCACCGCAGGGGGGCGGGGCGACTCAGCTGCCGCGCCGCGGCAACCGCAGCATCATCTCGCGCACGGCCAGCTGGGCGCAGCTGCGGGCCTTGCCCTCGCGATCGAACGGGGCCGGGCTGGCGCCGCCGGCCTTCACCTCACCCTGGATCGTGCCGTTCCACAGCTGCACGCCGTCGCTGCCGACCATGACCGCCTGGAACTGGAACCAGACCTTGTGGTCGATCTGCAGCTTGCCCTCGTCCCACTTGTCGACGCGCAGCGCGAACACCGCATCCTCGTGGGCATGGCCGGCCATCTTCTGCAGCGTGGCGGGGACCAGGATCGACTCGCCGCTGGCGGCCGCCGGCGCCGCCCGCAGGCCCGCATCGACCACCGGGGTGGCGAGCGGCGAGTAGAGGCGGTCGACCAGGTTGCGCTCGACCTCCTGCCGCATCAGCGTCAACACCTTGGCCGCGGCCCCCGAACCGGTGCCGTCCTCGACCGGCAGCACGGCCACGTTCTCGATGGTGCGCGTCGCCAGGGCTGCCGTCGGCGCGAACTGCGCGTTGACGACGATCGGGGTGGGCGTCTGGCAGGCGCCGAGCAGCAGGGTGGCTGCCAGGAGCGAGCAGGTGGAGAGAATGCGAATGCGCTGCGACATGACCGTTCCTCGGGCCGGCGGGGACCATGCGCCGGCGAAAATGTTCGGCGCGACCATAGCAACCGGTCCGAGGCGGCGGAAGAGCACTGCCGACCGCCCGCCGGCCGGATTTCGCGACTTCGCGACGCAGCGGCCCGCCCGCGCCAGCTCGCGACCCCACCCGCGCCTCGCAATCGCGCGACCGCTGCAGTTGCCAGCGCCCGGGTGCCACCTAGTCTTGCGCGCGCCCCTCTCCCACCGCACTCCCTCGGTGAACCTCCCCATCGCCGTGGCGATCAGCATGCTGCTGACCGCCAGTTCCCTGTCCGCCCAGACTCCGCCCGCCGGGCGCGGCGGTCGCGGCGCGCCACAGGCCCCCGCCGAACCGGCTGCACCACCCATTCCCGCACTCGGCCAGGCCGCGACCGGCACGCTGGTGCACGCCTATGGCCAGGCCGAGCACTGGTCGATGCGCGCGATCGTGCTGCTGTCGCTCGGCAGCGATTGGCACCCGGACGCCGTGGCGTGCGTGCTGCACGCCCTGCGCGACAAGGACGAACGGCTCGTTCCGTACGGCCTCGAAGTGCTGCGCGGCATGGACGACGCGTCGCTGCAGCAGGTCGCGACGCCCGAGCTGGTCGGCGAGCTGATCGACAAGCAGCTGAAGCGCAAGAACAAGCTGTTCACCGATCGCCTGTGCGAACTGCTGCCGCGCCTGCTGCCGGCGGCGAAGGCGACCGATCGGCGCGGCTTCGAGGAATGGTGGCGCGCCGCGAAGGCGACCTATGCGCCCCCGGCCTGGGAAGCGCCGCCGGCGGCCACCGGCGAGCAGAAGGGCGGCACGGTCGCCACCAAGGTCGTCGAGCGCGCGTTCGACCTGCGCGACGCCGGCCTCGACGTCGCCATCATCATCGACTCGACCGGCAGCATGCAGATCGCGATCGACACCGCGCGCGACGCGATCGACGACGTGGTCGCGCTGCTGACCGGCATCGCGCCGAAGCTGCGCCTGGGCCTCGCACACTACAAGGACCTCGGCGACATGGGTGATGGCGCCAAGCTGCTGGTGCCGATGACGCGCGACCAGAAGGAGGTGCGCGAGAAGCTCGCCAAGCTGATCGCCGGCGGCGGCGGCGACGTGCCCGAACGCGTCGAACGCGGCGTCGCGGTGGCGCTGTCGAAGGAGATGGGCTGGAACAAGGACGCCAACCGCCTGCTGCTCGTCATCGGCGACGCGCCGCCACATCCGGAGTCCGAGGCGCCGCTCTACGAGCTCGTGCGCAAGGCGCGCGAGCTGCCGTTCGAAGTCGGCAAGGGCCCCACCACCGGCCCGAAGAAGAGCGAAGTGCGGCCGTTCGTGACGTCGACGATCGCCACCAACCCGCAGGCGAAGGCCAGCTTCGAGAAGATCGCGGAAGCCGGCGGCGGCACGTCGGTGATGCTCGAGGTCGGTCCGCCACCCGCGGCGCCAGCGCGCGGCGGCAAGGGCGGCACTCCAGCGCCAGCGCAGCCAGCGAAGAGCTCGCGCTCGGTGCAGCAGGTCGTCGAGCACATCCTGCTGCTGTCGTTCGGCGCCCAGCACCGGCCGCAACTGCAGCGGTTCGTGCGCACGTTCTTCGAGTACCGCGACGCCGGCCTGCTCAACTGACGGGCCTGGCCGCGGCCCCGGACGGCGGGTCCGTTGGCGGCGCCATCGCCTCGGCGTAGCGACGGATGCCGCGCTGCATGCCCGAGAACACGAACGCGTGCAGCGGCAGCACCGCATACCAGTAGGCCAGCCCGAGCAAGCCGCGCGGCCGGAAGCGCGCGGTCTGCACCAGCTCACTGCGGCCACCGGGCAGCGCCGTCACCTGGAACTCCAGCGTCGCCTCGCCGGGCAACTTCATCTCGGCGACCAGGCGCAGGTGGTGCGGCGCCTCGATGCGCAGCACGCGCCAGAAGTCGAGCACGTCCCCGAAGTGCAGTGTGTCCGGATCGCGGCGACCTCGCCGCAGGCCCGGGCCGCCGAACAGCTTGTCGATGGCGCCACGCAGTCGCCACAGGAAGTCCCCGGCGTACCAGCCATGGCCACCGCCGACGCGCTGCACGGCAGCGAACACGCGCGCGGGTTCCGCATCGATCTCGATGCGCCGCTGGTCGACGAACACCTTGCCGCCGGCCCAGTCGGGATCACCCGGCAGCACACCGGCGTCGAACCAACTGGTCTCCGGCGCCTGCACGACGGCGCGCGCGATCGCTTCCGGCATCGACAACAAGCGCTGCGGCATCAGCTGCGCTGCGACGTCGTCGCGGCAGACCATGCGGTTGCGCAGCCCTTCGGCGAGCGGACGCGCGATGCGCGCGCTGACCGGCGTCACCAGGTGCACCCAGAACGAACTCAGGCGCGGCGTCATCACCGGCACCGGCAGGATCCACCGCCGTCGCAGGCCGAGCGCACGCGCCGTCGCCTGCAGCAGTTCGCGATAGGTCAGCACATCGGGGCCACCGATGTCGAAGCTGCGGCCGATCGTGCGCGGCTCGTCGAGGCACGCCACCAGGTAGTGCAGCGCGTTGTCGATCGCGATCGGCTGCGACTCGGTCTGCACCCAGCGCGGCGTCACCATCACCGGCAAGCGTTCGACGAGGTAGCGCAGGATCTCGAACGAGGCCGAGCCGGCGCCGACCAGCATCGCCGCGCGGAACGTCGTCACCGGCACACCCGCAGCACCCAGATGCTGTTCGACTTCGCGCCGCGAGCGCAGGTGCGGGCTCAGGCCGTTGCCGAGTTCGCCGAGCCCGCCCAGATAGACGATGCGCTGCACGCCAGCCTTGGCCGCAGCCTCACCGAAGGCGTGCGCCAGTTCGCGATCGCGCGCCGCGAAGTCGACACCTGCCGTCTCCATGCTGTGGATCAGGTAGTACGCGACTGCGACCCCGGCCAATGCGGCGGCGAGCTGGGCGGCGTCGCGGCAGTCGCAGGCCACGACGGTGGAGCCCGGCAACCCGAAGTCGCGCCCGGCCAGCTTGCGTGGGTCGCGAGC
>CAMAUH010000081.1 GCA_945861365.1 Candidatus Kuenenia stuttgartensis | reverse complement strand
AGCGTGTAGCCCATGTCGAAGCCGACCGCCTTGATCGAGCGCATGTTCAGCGTGCGGTTGCAGAACACGGCGCGCTCTGGCGGCGGCAGCAGGTCGGATCGGTCCGTCATGGCGCGCGTTCTATCCGGCCGATGGCGGCGATCCTCGTCCCGCGCACTGACGGCGCGCTCGCATCGTGGGTTCGCTTGCGCAACACGCGCCCACGAGCGAGGTAGACTTCGCAACCCGATGCCGCGCCTGTTCCCGATCGCCTGCCTGCTCGCCGCCGCCCTCACGCTCTCGGGCTGCGGCGCTGGCCTGATCACCGGCATCGCCACCGGTTCGCGCGGCAACAGCACGCCGGAAGTGCGCGCGCCGGAGATCAACCTGAGCCCGCTGCTGCCGCTGGTGCCGGCACCCGGCAGCACGCGCACCATCGTCGTGGCCAACGCGCAGCTGGCTGCCGCCGCGCGGCTGCGGGTGCGCATCGATGCCGCCGGCGTCGGCATCGACCAACCCGGCATTGCCGCCGCGGGCCAGGGTGGTTCGACCACGATCACGTTCACGCTCGACACGGCGGCGATCCGCACCGCGGTCGGCGATCCGACCGCGGCCGACGTGCCCGGCGAATTGCGCGTGCTGGTCGACGATCAGCCGATCGCCGCCGCGGTGCCGATCGTGTTGGCGCGCCAGCCACGGGCATCGCTGCTGCTCGATGCCGGCGCCGGCGAACGCTATCTGTCGCCGTTCGGCGAACGCGTGCGCCTGCGCGTCGATGGGCTGCGCAGCACGGTCGCCACCGACCTGCAGGTCGTGGTCAGCACGCCCGATCCGGCCGGCGCTGCCGGCGCGCGCGTGGCGCGGCTCGGCGCGGATGTGCGCATCGAGCCGAGCGATGGTGGGGCGCCGATCCTGTCGGCGACGCTGCCGGGCAGCACCTTCCCGGTGCAGGCCGAAGTGCTGGTGCGCGATGCGCTGGCCGGCCAGTCGACGACGGTGGCGAACGCGTACTACCGACCCGAAGTGCTACTGGCGTTGCCGAGCCAGGGCCCGACGACCGGCGGCACGCTGCTGTCGCTGATCGGTGCGGGATTGGTGCCGCGCGCGTTCGGCGGGGCGGTGCCAGCACCCTTCGATTTCGCGCGCGTCGAGCTGTCGTTCCAGAAGGGCGGTCGCATCACGCGGCTCGCCAACGAGGACTTCCGCACCGCGGAGTCCAGCAGCGATCGCCTGGTGTTCACGATGCCGCCGTCGCCCGATGGCCGCCCCGGCCAGGTCGACATCGTGCTGCGCGTCGACCTCGGCGCGGTCACCGCGCGCGTCGTCGCCAGCCAGGTGTTCCTGTTCGCCAACCCCGATCCGTTCTTCGGCCCGCGCGGCACCGTGCTCGAACGGTTGCCGGTCGCGGTGGCGCCGATCGCGCTCGACTCGGCGCCGAGCACCACCGCGGCGCCCGACTTCGCCGCGCTGACCGACCAGGGCGGCGTCGCGTTCCTGCAGCTGCTGCTGGCCCAGCAGAACGGCATGTTCCAGCGCTTCGCCGCGCCGCGGCAGATCGGCGACCACGAAGTCGCGGCCGAACGCGGCCCGCGCGACCTGTGCGTCGGCGACTTCGATGGCGACCAGATCCCCGACGTGTTCGTCGTCAACGAAGGGGCGGCGACCGCGGTGCATCACCTGGTGCTCGGCCAGGCGCGGCCGCTGGCGCCGCTCGGCGTCGTGCACCGGTTCGCCGCGGCGCCCGGCACGTGGCGTTGTGCGGCGGCGCGCTTCGACGGCGATGCGTTGCCCGACGTGCTGTTGATCCCAGGACCAGCGGCGCCGGTGAACCTGCGGCCGCAGGTGCTGCTGGCGCGGCCGGCGGGGCCGGGCCAGCCGGCCTTCGCCACAGCGATCGAGGTGCCGGTGGGCAGCTTCGCCTACGAGGCCTTCGAGGTCGCCGATCTCGACGGCGACCAGAACCTCGACATCGCCGTGTGCAGCGGCACGACCAGCAAGCTCGACGTCGCGTGGGGCCAGGGTGATGGCACGTTCGCGGCCGGTGGCGTCGTCAACCTCGTGGTGCCCGGCTACACGCCGGATCCGCAATCGCCGGCGGTGGGGCTGCATGCCTGCCGCGATGGCGCGCAGCAATCGCTCGGGCTCGTGCTGTCGGGGCTGTTGAGCAGTTTCGGCGGGGCCGGCCCGACGCAGCCGACGGTGACCGTGATCGGCCAGTCCGCAGCGCGCACGTTCGGGCCGATCACGGCCAACGCGACCGTGCCGCTGCCGACCGAACCGATCGGCCGCAGCCTCGCCGCCGACCTCGACGCCGCCGGCTCGATCGAGCTGGTCGTGGCGATGCGCGACGAGCCGCTGGTCGTGTCGCTAGGCCTGCTGCAGCTGCAGGGCGGCCGCTTCGTGCCGATCGCCGGCAGTATCGAAGGCGGCATCATCAGCAGCTCCGAGTCGCCGCGGCAGATCCGCGCGCTCGTCTACGACCGCGCGTTCCCCGACGCCAACGCGGTGTTCCTCGTGCACGAGACCGAGGTCGACGGCAGCCGCGAACGCCGCCTGTCGACGCGCCTCGTCAAGCTGCCGGCCGCGGGCCAGCCGCAGCCGCTGCTGTTGCCTCCCGATGCCGGCGCGCAGATCGAGTTCGCGATCCGCAACCTGGTGGGCGGCAACTTCCATCCGGTCAGCGTCGCCGGCGCCGGTGCGGTGCGCGACCTCGCGCTCGTGCAGCGCGCGAACGGCATCGACCCGGACGCGATCGTGCTGGTCGCCAACGACGGCTTCGGCGGCTTCCCGCGCCTGGGCAATCGGCTGGTCGCGAACGGTCTGCTCGCCGAGACGCTGACGCTGGTGCCGTCCGGTACCGGCGGCGTCGATCGGCTGCTCTACGCGACGAGCGATTCGCGCTTGTCGGTGTGGCGGCACGATCCGGACGGCGCGGCGGTGCAATCGCCCGACGCCAGCACGACGCCGCTGCGCGCGATCAGCGACGATCCGCTGCTCGCCGCGACCGACCTCGCCGAGTCCACGCGCGTGCGCATCGGCGACGTCGACGGCGATGGCATCGACGACGTGGTGGTGCTGCTGTCGTTCGGGCTGTCGGGCGAAGGGCAGGCGGCGCTGGCGCTGCTGCGCGGCAGGGCCAGCGCAGCGGTGGGCGAGTTCCCGTTCGTGATCCCGAGCGCGCTCACGCCCGTGCACGGCAACGCGTCGTCGCTGGTGCTCGGCGACTTCGTCGCCAACGGCCCGGAGCAGGTGCGCCGGCTCGAGGTCGCGGTGGCCGTGCCCGCGGGTGCCGCCAGCAGCGGGCTCGACGGCGACCACGTGCGCTTCTACCGCTACGAAGCCGGTGCCACGCCCGCCGCCGACCGCCTGGTGCCGACCGCGGCCGCGAACGGGCCGCAGGTGCT
The DNA here is from genome assembly GCA_945861365.1 of Candidatus Kuenenia stuttgartensis. Lineage (GTDB taxonomy): Bacteria > Planctomycetota > UBA1135 > UBA1135 > UBA2386 > UBA2386. Next base: position 8,252 of record CAMAUH010000081.1, on the reverse strand, counting down.
GCTCGCCGGCAGCAAGCCGACCGAACTGGCGGCCACCGACTTCGACCGCGACGGCACGGTCGACCTGCTGGTCGCGTGCCGCGGCGACAGCACGCTGCGGCTGTTCCGCAACACGGCGGTGGTCGACCCGGCGGCGGTGCAGGTCGCGGTGGGCGAGTTCCAGGAAGGGCTCGGTTCGCCGCGCCCGCTGGCCAGCGGCACGCCGACGCGGCTGTTGCTGGCCGACGTCAACGGCGACGGCAACCGCGACGCGGTGGCGTTCGTCGAGTTCACGTCGGCGGTGAACGGGGCGCGCAGCACGACGATCGCCGGCTACCTGAGTTCGGGCGGTGGCGCGTTCGACGGGCCGCGCTTCCTGTCGCCCACCCGCATCGGCAATCGCGACGCGCGCCTCGGCGGCGACCTCGGCGACTGGAACCGGGATGGCGTGCTGGACGTGTTCCTCGGCTGGGGCAGCAGCGGCGGTGGTGACATCAATCTGCGCGTGCTGTTCGGCGGTACGCGCTAGTCGGCGATCCTGGCGGCGCAGTGGCGCGGCGCCCGCGGCTTCCTATCCTCTGCGCGCCGATGAGCCTCTCGTCCCAAGCGAATGCCGCCGCTGGCGGTGATCTGCCCGTTCTCAACGTCGCCATGGTCGGCCATGCCTTCATGGGCCGCGCGCACAGCAACGCCTGGCGGCAGTGCAACCGCTTCTTCGACCTGCCGTTCCGCGTCGTGCCGAAGGTCATCGTCGGTCGCCACGCCGAACGCGCGGCCGCGGCGGCGCACAAGCTCGGCTTCGAGCACGCGACCACCGACCTCGATGCGGTGCTCGCCGATCCGACGATCCACATCGTCGACGTCGCGACGCCGAACGACAGCCACCACGACATCACCATGGCGGCGCTGAAGGCGAAGAAGCACGTGCTGTGCGAGAAGCCGCTGGCGATGACGCTGGTGCAGGCGAAGGCGATGGCGGCGTTGGCGAAGAAGCAGAAGGTGCGCGTCGGCCTGTGGCACAACTACCGCCGCGCGCCAGCGACCAGGCTCGCCGCGCAGATGATCGCGCGCGGCGACATCGGCGCCGTGCGGCAGGTGCGCGCCGTGTACCTGCAGGACTGGCTCGCCGACGCGTCGGTGCCGGCCAGCTGGCGCACCAGCAAGAAGACCTGCGGCAGCGGCGCGCACGGCGACCTCAACGCGCACCTGATCGACCTGACGCGCGCGCTGACCGGCCTCGAGTTCGAGTCGGTTTGCGGCGTGCAGCAGACGTTCACCAAGGAGCGGCCGGACGGGGCGGGCGGCAAGGCGAAGGTCGACGTCGACGACGCGTTCCTGTTCCTGGCGAAGTTCAAGGGTGGTGCGATCGGCAGCTACGAAGCGACGCGCACCGCCCCGGGCCGCAAGAACCACAACTGCATCGAGGTCAGCGGCGAGAAGGGTTCGATCCGCTGGAACCTCGAGCGCATGAACGAGCTCGAAGTCTTCCTGCAGGATGCGCCGCGCGACGCGCAGGGCTTCCGCACCGTGATGTGCATGGACAGCGTGCACCCGTACGCGGCGAACTGGTGGCCGGACGGCCACATCGTCGGCTACGAGCACACGTTCGTGCACCACGTCGTCGACTTCGTCACGGCGCTGCACGACGGCAGCGCGTTCGCGCCGAACTTCGAAGACGGCGTCGCCGTGCAGGCCGTGCTGGAAGCGTCGTTGGCGGCCGCGAAGGCCGGCAATTGGGTCAAGGTCCCGCGCTGAATCCCGTCTCCACCGAGCCTCGGAGCACTCCCATGATGAAAGGTCCCGGCATCTTCCTGGCGCAGTTCATGAGCAACGATGCGCCGCTCAACCGCTTCGACACCGCGTGCAAGTGGGCGAGTGGCCTCGACTATGTCGGCGTGCAGGTGCCGTCGTGGGACGCGCGCTGCATCGACCTGAAGAAGGCGGCGGCGAGCAAGTCGTACTGCGACGACCTGCGCGCGACCGCCGCGAGCAACGGCGTGCAGATCAGCGAACTGAGCACGCACCTGCAGGGCCAGCTGGTCGCCGTGCACCCCGCCTACGCGTCGATGTTCCAGGTGTTCGCGCCGCCCGAGGTCAACACCGCCGACGCGATGTGCCGCTACGGCACCGAGCAGGTCAAGCTGTGCCTGCAGGCGAGCAAGCACCTCGGTCTCACCGTGATGCCGACGTTCAGCGGCGCCTTGATGTGGCACACGGTCTATCCGTGGCCGCAGCGCCCGGCGGGCCTCGTCGAGGAGGGCTTCAAGGAACTGGCGCGGCGCTGGCGGCCGATCCTCGACTACGCCGAGGACTGCGGCGTCGACTGCGCGTTCGAAGTGCATCCCGGCGAGGACCTGCACGATGGCGCTTCATACGAGGCGTTCCTCGACCACGTCGACGAGCACGCGCGCGCGTGCCTGCTGTACGACCCGAGCCACTTCGTGCTGCAGCAGCTCGACTACCTCGAGTACATCGAGCTCTACCACGAGCGCATCAAGGCGTTCCACGTCAAGGACGCCGAGTTCCGGCCGAACGGGCGCACCGGCGTCTACGGCGGCTACCAGACCTGGCAGAACCGCGCCGGCCGCTTCCGCTCGACGGGCGACGGCCAGGTCGACTTCACGTCGATCTTCAGCCTGCTGACCAAGTACGGCTACGAAGGCTGGGCGACGATCGAGTGGGAGTGCTGTTTCAAGGACAGCCAGCAGGGCGCCGAGGAAGGCGCGCCGTTCATCGCCAAGCACATGATCCGCCCGCCGGCGCGCGCGTTCGACGACTTCGCCGGCGGCAAGGTCGACAAGCAGGCGGTGCGGCGCGCGCTGGGGCTCGAGTAGGGGCTGATCGCCAGATCGCAGCCGCTCTGCTACGTTCCGGCGATGCGATTCGAAGACCACATCACGGTCACGCCCGATGTGCGCGGCGGCAAGCCCTGCATTCGTGGCACGCGGATCACCGTCGTCGACGTGCTGGAATACATGGCCAGCGGCATGAGCGAGGAGGAGATCCTCGGCGACTTCCCCGACCTGAAGCCTGTGCACCTGCGCTCCGTGCTCGCATTTGCCGCCGCGCGGGAACGACGGCTGATCGACCCCCCAGCGGCGTAGGTTCCGGATGACCTCCCTGCTGTTCGACGAGAATCTGAGCTACAAGCTGCCGTCGAAGTTGGCGGACGTCTATCCCGGCAGTGCACACGTGCGCCACGTGGGGCTGCTCGGCGCTGGCGACGAACGGGTTTGGGACTACGCCGCCCGCAATGGGCTCGTCATCGTCAGCAAGGACGACGATTTCCAGCAGCGGAGCTTCCTCCGCGGAGCCCCACCGAAGGTGGTTTGGCTGGTGGTTGGCAATGCTGCGACGAGCGAGGTCGTGACCGTGCTGCGGGCCGGGAGCCTGGCCATCGCGCGGTTCGTCGCCGATTCCGAGGCTGCTCTGCTCGTGCTGCGGCGGGCGAGCGGCTGATTTGCCGACGCCGCATCGCGCGCCTCGCTTGGGCGCGTGGCGTCCGCACGCACCGCTCCGGGTCGCGCCTCCTGCGCCCTGGATCCATGGAGATGACCGTCCGACTTTCCGGACAAGGTCGTTCGGATGTCCGGACTCGAGTCGCACGGCTGCATCGCTACGTGCGACGTCATTTTCGTGCGCGAAGGCGAACGCCCCTTCGCACCGGCCTCGAAGCGGGACTTTCGACGGCATGGTCCCTGCACTAGGGGCGTCGCCGACCGCGGAATGGGCCGCGGTCTTCGCTCGGGAGAAGCCACCATGCTGACCCTTCGTTCTTTCGTCCGTCTTGCCCGCCGTCGCTTGCAGCGTGCCCTGGCGCGCTTGCCCGATGGACTCGGCCGGTTCGCCTTGGCCGCGCTGCGCCACGGGCTTGCCGCTGCCTGCTTCGGCTCGGCGCACGGGTCCTTCGAGCGCTGGCCCGGAGTGGTGCTGTGCACCCTCCTCGGTGGGCTGCTGTTCTGGGTCCTGCCGCGGGTCCGCCCGCGTGCGTTGGCCCGAGCAGGTGAGTTGCTGGTGCACGCCGGTGCCGCGCTCCTCATCCTGCTCGGCTTCGCCGCGTGCATGGCGTTCGTGATGCAGGCTCTCCGCGGTGCTGGCATGTGAGGCACGGCACCTGCGCACCGGAATGGAAACAGCGTCTTGTCGTGCACCGACTGCGCCGCGCGCCTCGACGCCTTGGCCGCCATCGACTGGTTGGCGGCGATCTTGCTGCTGGCCTGTGGTCGGCGGCTGCGGGCTCGTCGCGATACTGCGCGGTAGCATGCGCGGCCCGATGAAGACCGAACTCGCCGCGGTCCAGCGTTCGCCTTCGTCCCCCGTGGCGTCGCCGTCGTGGCCCGCGCCGCGCCCCGGTGCCCCGTGGCTCGTGTACCTGCCGACGTTGCTGGCGCTGGCGATGTACTCGCTGCTGCTGTCGGCGCGCGTGCGCGACAACCAGCACCTGTTGCTGGTGTTCCTGATCGTGCCGACGGCGCTGCTGGTGTGGCAGACGGCGTTGCTGCTGTTCGCGCGCACGCGCGGCCGTTCGCTGGCGGTCGAGACGATGCCGCCGGTCAAGCAGCACTGGATCCAGGCCTGCGTGCAGTGCTCGCTGTACGCGTACTGGGGCTTCTGGTGGCAGTTGCCGGACGGCACGCGGCCTATCTACGCGCAGCTGCCGCTGATCCTGGCGCAGTTCGCGTTCCTGTACGCGTTCGATGCGCTGTTCGCGTGGACGCGCGGCCGGCCGTGGCGGCTCGGCTCCGGTCCGACGCCGATCGTGCTGAGCACGAACCTGTTCATCTGGTTCCGCGACGACGTGTTCGCGTGGCAGTTCGCGATGGTGGCGGCGGGCCTGCTCGGCAAGGAGTTCGTGCGCTGGACGAAGGACGGCCGCCGCACGCACGTGTTCAACCCGTCCGGCTTCGGCCTCGCGTGCGCCGCGACCGCGCTGATCGCGACCGGCAGCACCGACCTGACCTGGGCGAAGTCGCTGGCGACGACGATCGAGGTGCCGTTCGCGTTCGTGTTCCTGTTCGGCCTCGGCATGGTCGTGCAGCACTTCTTCCGCGTGACGCTGATGACGTTCGCGGCGGCGCTGGCGATGGTCGCGATCAACCTCGCCTACACCGGCGCGACCGGCAGCTACCTGTTCGCGAGCACGAACCTGCCGGCGGCCGCGTTCCTCGGCCTGCACCTGCTGATGACCGATCCGTCGACGTCGCCGCGCAGCAACGTCGGCCGCACGCTGTTCGGCCTCGGCTACGGCTGCGGCTACGTGGTCGCGTTCGAGGTCCTCGGCGCACTCGGCGCGCCGGAGCTGTTCGCGAAGCTGTATCCGGTGCCGATCCTGAACTGCTGCGTGCAGTGGTTCGATCGCCTGGCGCAGCGCGGCGCGCTCGGCGAACTGGAGCAGCGCTGGCAGGCGCTCGCCGCGCCGCGCACGTTGAACGCGCTGCACATGGCGGCGTGGGCCGCGGTGTTCGCGCTGCTGGTCGGCACCGGCTACGTGCAGGGCAAGCACCCCGGCGATTCGATCGCGTTCTGGAAGCGCGCGGTCGCCGACGGCAAGCCCGACGCGGCCCGCAAGGTGGCGATCGTCGCCGGCTCGCAGGCGGAGCTGCAGCGCACGCCGGCGGAGGCGCAGCGCTCGGCCGCGGCGCTGAACGAGCTCGGCATCCTGGCACTGCGCGGCGACATCGATCCGGCGGCGATGGTGACGCGCCACAAGTCGGCGGCGGCGTGGTGGGGCAAGGCGATGCAGCGCGGCAGCACCGAGGCGGCCGAGAACATCGTGATGCACTTCCTGTTCGCGGGCCTGCGCCGCAGCGATGCGGAAGTGGTCGAAGCACTCGCGCGCCTGGACCAGCTGGCTGGCAAGCCGGGCCACGCGCGGGCCGCGCAGCTGCTGGGCCTCGTCTTGGAGACCGGTGCCGGGCGGCCGCAGGAGCCCGGCAAGGCGCTGCTGCTGTACGGGCGCTGCGGCGACGACGTGTTCGCGCGCAAGGGGCTCGTGCGGCTGGCACTCGGCGGGTTCGACGCGATCGACCTCGCGCGCATCGCGCCGACGATCGTGGCAGCGGTCGCGCAGCAGGATGCCGAAGCCTGCTACTACCTCGCCTGCATGCAGCTCGCTGGCCGTGGCGCCGAACGCGACGTGGCGCGCGCGCGGGCGCTGCTCGAGCAGGCGAGCGCGCGCGGCTTCGCGCCGGCGAAGCAGCTGCTGGCCCGCGACCTCGGCGGCGCCGTGCCGGCGTTCGTGCCGCCGCGCCTGAAGCAGTTGGCGCCGGCTCCGTGGTCGACCGCGTTCCCGCTGCCGTGAGCGCGCGCGTCAGAGCTCGAGAAACAATCGGGTTCTCGAGCTCTGGGTGGCCGCGAAGGCGGCCACGGAGGGCAACCTGAGAGCCTCTACCATCATCTTCTCTCAGGCTCTCAGCGCGTGATCAGGCGCTGCGTCGGCCGCACGCCGATCGTGGCGTCGCGCCAATCGCTCGGCTTGCCGTCGCGCGCCGTCGCGCGCGTGCCGCGGTTGCCGACGTTCCAGGACCCGCCGCGCAGCGCCTGGTGCTGTGCGTTGCTGGCGAAGCGGCTGAGGCGCAGGCCATCGCCGGGCCGCGGCGTGGTGTCGACGTACGGCAGCTTCGCGTCGGCACACCATTCGGCGACGTTGCCGTGCATGTCGTGCAGGCCGAACGCGTTCGGCCGCAGCAGGGCAGTGTGGTGCGGACCGCTGTCGAGCCAGCCGAAGGCCCGCGCCGCCTCGAGATCGTCGCCGCTGCACCACGGCGCGCGGCTGCCGGCCCGGCAGGCGTACTCCCATTGCGCTTCGGTCGGCAGCTGCATGCCGAAGCGGCTCAGCACGTAGCTGGCTTCGGCGTGGCTGCGGCCGGTGACCGGCAGGCGCGGGTCCTCGATGCGGAACGCGGTGCCGCACAGCCGTGACCATTGCGCCTCGGTGATCTCCGTGCGCGCGATCAGGAACGGCTCCAGCGCGACGCTGCCGCCGCCGAGCTCGTCGTCGGCCGCCAGCTCGTCGTTGAAGTCGAGTCCGTGCTGGCCGCGCCGCGCGCCGAGCCGCACGTGGGCTCCCGGCAGCAGCACGAAGACGAGGCCGGTGCCGGTCTCGGTCGGTAGCAGGCCGGTTTCGGGGTCGCGCACCGGCAGCGGCGTCGCGGGCGCATGGCTCGCCAGTTCGAGGAACTCGCACAGGCCGGTGCGCGGATCGCAGCCCAGCGGCACGAGGCCAGGCTGCGGCGTCAGTGCGAGGTTGCGGTAGGCCGGCGTCGTGCGCACCACGGCGATCGTCTGCTGCCAGCTCTCGCTGCAGCCGGCGACCAGCGGTGCGACGACCTCGTCCAGCAGTTGGAGCCGGCGCTGCACGCTCTGCAGCGGGCCGTCGTCGTGCGCGAACTCGTGCAGCGCCGCATCGAGCCGCACCAGCGCCTTGCGCAGATGCCGCTGCTGTTCGTCGGCGTCGGTCGCCGGCAGCGACTCCAGCCGTTGGTGCAGCTTCTCGTGTTCGGCCTGCAGTCGTTGGGCGTGCTGTTGCAGCCACGCCGTGTAGGCCGCGCGATGCTCGGGCCACGGTGGCGGCAGTTCGCGTTCGGCGGTGATCGCCTCGGCCAGCCGTTCCTCGTTGGCCAGCAGCCGGAAGCCTGCATCGGCCTTGTTCTCGCTCAGCGTGCGTTGGCGCTGCGCCTCCTCGAATTGCGCGTTCGCGTAGCGCAGCGACGAGAACATCGTCACGAACGCGACCAGCAGGCCGACCGCGACGATCGCGACGGCGATCGACTGGGCGCGGTTGCGCCGCACGAACTTGCGCACCCGCAGCCACGTCGACACCGTCGCCATCTGCACCGGCTCGTCGGCGAGGAAGTGACGCAGGTCCGTGGCCAGTTCGCCGACGCTCGCGTAGCGATCGTTCGGCGACTTCGCCAAGGCGCGCATCGTGATGGCGTCCAGGTCGCCGCGCAGCAGCGTGCGCCGTTCGCGCGGCGCCGCGTCGCTCGGCCGCGCGGGCTCGTAGGTGCGCACGACGTTGGCCATGCCGGCGAGGCCCTGTGCGCGCAGCACGACGCCCGGGATCGGCAGGTGGTCGGTCAGCAGCTCGTACAGCTGCACGCCGAGGGCGTACACGTCGGCGCGGGTGTCGAGGTCGTCGATGCGGCCCGAGGCCTGCTCGGGGCTCATGAACTCGGGCGTGCCCATCAGCGTGCCCTGGAACGTCAAGGCACCGCCCTGCAGCAGCGGCGCGTTCATCGACTTGGCGATGCCGAAGTCGATGATCTTCGGCT
>CAMAUH010000080.1 GCA_945861365.1 Candidatus Kuenenia stuttgartensis | reverse complement strand
CGACACGCGTGTCCGGGCACATGGGTGACACTTGCCGGTGAGCTCGTCGGTCGACGGGTTGTGCGCGGTGGCGAAGGACGGGCTCGGGGCGGTGCAGGGCGCGCATTCCGTGACAGTGGATGGAGTGGGGCCCCGGCAGCACATTCCCTAGTAGCTGCCGATCTGGAACGACAGGCCGTTCGAGGTCGCCCCGCCGAGCGGGTTCCCGATCACCGCCGGCGCGAGCACGATCGATTGCGCGAAGAACTGCCCGCCGATCGCGGTCGGCACCGCCAGCGACAGCGTCTGCACCGGCGCGCCACCGAGGAATGGCGACAGCATCACCAGGCTGTCCGTGTACTGCGAACAGCCGGGCATGATCGGATCGAGGCTCAGGCCGCTCGGGTACGACGTCAGCGACACGAACACCGTGCCCAGCACCGTCGCCGGGTGGCGACGCTCCCCGCCGAAGCGCCTGAGCAGGCAGCGTGCCGCGCAACTCCGGAGTGCTCCTTTGCATCGTTGACGCCAGGTGGCACATGCCGCCATCGTCAGCTCATGGCGATCCACACTGCGTGTGTTGTGAGGGGGCTCGTTGTCGTGCTGCTCTGGGCCGCGGCATTGCTCGGTCAGGCGCCGACGTTCGCCTACCTCGAAACCAACCATTTCGACGTGACGCCGACCGGCCCCGTGCGCGGCGTCGGCGACGTCGATGGTGACGGTGACCAGGATGCGCTGTTCGGCAGCGTGCTTTACCGCAACGACGGCAAGGCGTTCTTCACCCGCGACCTCGAGCTCCCCGCTGGGCTCGCGGGCTGTCTGGTCGACCTCGATGGCGATGCGCGCTGTGAGCTGGTGCAGATCGAGAGCGGCCTGGGCGGCGTGTTCGTCGCGGTGTATCGACGTGCCGCGACGGGTTTGCAGAACGTGCAGACCATCGGATTGCCATTGGGCCAGCTGCCCTTGCTGGCCTTCCAGACCCTGGTCCACGGCGATCTCGATGCCGATGGGGATGCCGACCTGTTCGTGAGCCTCAACGGCACCTTCTTCCATCTGCGGAATGCCGCGGGCGTGTTGGTGCTGACGCCAGCACCATTGCCTCTGCCGTCTTTCTCCCCCGTGCTGTCGACGGCCCTCGCCGATCTGGACCTGGATGGCCGGCTCGACGTGGTATGCAGCGCGCGGGCCCTCTTTTCGCCGTTGATCCTTTGGTTTCCCGGCGCCGTCGGAGGTGGGTTCCTGCCTGCGCAGTCCATCCACCAGCCGATCGACGAAGTCGCGGGCGATGAAGCGGGCTTGCAGGTGGGGGACTTCGATGGCGACGGGGACCCGGACCTCGCCTACACGCGTGCCATGCTGAGCGCCCCGACGTTCCGCATGGCGCAGGTGTTGCGCAACGACCGGCCAGGTTGGACCCTGGTCGTGAACCCGCCCGGTGGTCTCGTCGACGCGCAGGCGGTCGGCGTCTCCCGGCGGCGTCAGGCGACGCCCCAGCTGCTGGTCCTGGGCCGTGATTACTTCGGCACGACGATGTTGGCGTTCGCGAGCCCGCTGCCGAACGGGTTGTTTTGGACCCATGCCGAGGCCTTCGACCAGGTCGGGGCGCCGTTCGCCGAAGTGGATCTCGATGGCGACCTCGATGTCGATTGGATCGGCACCGGGTTGTTGCGGCTGTCGCGGTGGGTCGGTGCGGACCAGATGCGCGACGCGGCGGTCGTGAACCCGCACCTCGGCCTTTCCACCGTGCCGCGCGCGCGCCTGCAGCTCGGCCGCGACGTGCTCGTGCCGGAGGTCGGGCGCCTGCGTTTCGACGGGGAACTGTCCCGCGTTCCGCTGTTGCCGAACGGGTTCGTGGCGGAGGACTACGCGTTCTGGTCGCCTCCCTCGTTCCAGCTGGGTTTCCATCTCGCGGCGTCTGCCGATCGCTTGTGGCGCGCGTCCGAAGGGGATGCCACCTGGCTCGACCTCCAAGGGCTGCTGCACGACGTGAAGGCGGTGGCGGTGCTCAGCGACGTGCGCGCCGTGGTGGCTTGCAGCGACTTCCCGGGCGGCCTGGCCGTGCTCGCCAATCAGGTGCAGGTCGATCCCGCGCTTTCGCTGGCGATCCCGGCGCCACGCCTCGCGAGCCCGGCCTACCACGCGATCCTGGTCGCCGACCTCGAGGGCGATGGGCACCAGGACGTGATCCACGACTTCCGTTGGTTGCGTAGCACGGCGAGCGCTTCGTTGCAGGATGCCGGCGACCTCGTGCCCGCCGTGCCGAGTGGCGTGCGCGAGCTCGCGACGTTGGACTTCGACGGCGATGGTGATCTCGATGTCTACGTGGCGCGCGCCGGTCTCGACCTCCTGCTCGAGCTGCGGAACGGTGTGTTCGTCGATACCACCATCGGCCGCATCCCGACCGAGAACTCGGACTGCGGCGGCGTGCGCGTCGGGGACCTGGATGGTGACGGCGACGCGGATGTGTTGCTGCTCGGCACTTCGGGATTGCTACCGATTGCTCCCGTGTGGTTGCGCAACCAGGGTGGCGTGTTCACACGGCTGCCGTTCGCGCTGACCGATGCGCAGCTGCTGGCGGATGTCGACCAGGACGGGGATGCCGACGTGTTGACCTCGACCCGCTGGTTGCGCAATACCGCGCGCCAGTTCCATGTGCCGCGGTTGCCGACGATCGGCGCACCGTTCGTCGTCGATCTGCACGCCAATGGCCCGGCGAGCAGCCTGCCGTGGGGGCTCGTCGCCGTCGGCGCGCCGGCCACGCCGACGGTGTTGCCCGGCATCGAGGGCCAGTTGGCGATCCAGCCGGCGGGGCTGGTGGTGATCGGGGCCCGCCCGCTGCAATCCGGGATCAACACGTTCACTGCGCAGTTGCCGAACTCGGCGTTGTTGTTCGGCATGCCGCTGGCAGCGCAGTCGCTGTGGCTCGAGCCGACTGGTCGCCTTTGGCTTTCGCCAGCGGCGGTGCGGGAGATCTGGTAGATGCAGACTGCTTCGCCACCATCGGTGTGCATCCGCCGCGGCGAGAGGCTGTATGCAGTGATGCAGGTCCGATCGTGCCGCGACCCCCGAGTTTCCCATGCGCTACGAAGGTGATGTCTACCGGCCGCCGAGCGAAGCCGATTCGTTCCTCGTGCAGGCCACGCTCGGCTGCAGCTGGAACAAGTGCACGTATTGCGACATGTACCGCCGCAAGACGTTCCGCGAACGGCCGCTCGACGACGTGCTGGCGGACATCGCGATGGCGGGGCGTGCCTACGGCGCGACCGTGCACAAGGTGTTCGTCTGCGACGGCGACGCGCTGGTGATGGCGGTGGAACGCTGGTTGCCGATCCTCGACGCCTGCCGCGCCGCGTTCCCTTCGCTGCGTCGCGTGTCGTGCTACGCGATGGCGCGCAACGTGCTGGCGAAGAGCGATGCGGAGCTGGCGACGCTGCGCGCGCGGGGGCTGCAGCTGCTCTACATCGGGCCGGAGAGCGGCGACGACGAGACCTTGAAGCACATCGCCAAGGGCAGCACGGCGGCCGAACACAAAGAGGCGGCGGCGCGCGCGCACGCGGCGGGCATGCAGCTGTCGGTGATCCTGCTGCTCGGCGCCGGCGGTGTGGAACGCAGCGACGCGCATGCGCACGCGTCGGCGGCGCTGGTGACGGCGATGGATCCGCGCTTCTTCTCGGCGCTGACGCTGACCGTCATCGACGGCACGCCGCTGGCCAGAGCCGAGCAGAAGGGCCTGTTCACCCTGCCCGACGTCGCGACGACGCTGCGCGAACTGCGCGTGCTGGTCGCCGAGAGCGCGCCGACCGATGCCGTGTTCCGCACCAACCACGCGTCGAACCGCCTGCCGCTGGCGGGGCGCCTGCCGCGCGATCGCGACGCGATCGTCGCCGTGATCGACCGCGCGCTGGCGGGTGAGGTGCCGCTGCTGCCCGAGTGGATGCGCGGCCTGTGAATGGGGGTGGCGACCTGCGCGGCCTGCCGGCGGGCCTGCCGATCGAGAACCCGCTGATCGCGCCGCACAGGCCCGGTCGGTCGCGAGAACTGGCCGGCGGCGACGGCGCGGCGCCCGCCGCGGTGGTCAGGGCAGGACCACGAGCCCGATGGCGCTGCCGAGTTGCAGCGGTCGCGCGACCGACGGTCCGATCGCCTGCAGCGACAGCGGCGCGCCGACCAGCGCCGGGTCGGAAGACAGCACGAGCGGCGTGTCGAAGCGGCGCTCGTTGCCGACCACGCCCACGGACACCACGAACGCGAGCGCCGGATCGAGCAACAGGTCGCCGAACGGCGTCGCGAGCGGACCGACCGGTGGCGCGAACGCCGCGGCGAGCCCGCCGAGGCCCGGTTCCATGCCGACCGACGCGCGCAACGACGCACCGAGCACGAGCGGCGCCGACGTCCACACCAGCGGATCGGCGAACTGCTGCTGCAGCGACACGAGGCGCAGTTCTGCCAACGCCGCGGGCCCGAGTGCTGGTTCGAGCGCCGACGGCGAGGTGCCGAGCACGTGGCGCAGACCGGCGAACGCCACTGCAGAGCTGCGCTGGAACACCGCCGTCGCCGTAGCGCCACTGACGAACAGGCCGGCGAGGTTGGTGTGGCTGGCGTCGCCGTTCATCAGGTAGAGGAACTTGCAGCCGCGATAGCCGGTGAGCGCCTGGTAGTAGGGCGTGGCATTGCTGGCGGGCGGCGTGATCGTGTCGCCGGTCCCGGCGACGATGCCGAGCGGGGTGGCGACCAGCGCGCCGTTGTTGCCGCGCGGCGGCACCGGCGCGATCGCGACGCCGCCGCGGTAGCCGGGGTTCTGTGCCAGCACGTTGGCGACGTTGCCGCCGCCCATCGAGTGGCCGGCGAGGGCGATGCGCTGCACGTCGAACGCGCCCTGCAGCGGTCCGGCTGCCGCGTTGGCGATGCCGATCGCGGCGAACAGTGCGCGCCCGTCGGCTTCCTGGCCGACGTTGTCGAACTGGGCGGTGTTGCTGAGCACGACGATGCAGCCTTGCTGTGCCCAGTCGGTTCCGAGCGGCTGGTAGCTGTTGCCGAGCACGGCGAACCCGTGCAGGAAGACCACGACGGGCCAGCCACCGGCCTGCGGCAACACGGGCGTGCCGCTGCCAGCCGCAGTCGCGGGGTAGAGCACGCGGGCGGACAGCGTGCCGCTGCCGACACCGGTCGGATTGCTCCAGGCGACGTCGCGGCTGCCGACCGGCAACGGTGCTTGCCCAGGCATGGCATGGACCGCGGTGAGTGCGAACAGGACGACGGCGGTGGTGCAACGCATGGTGGCCCGCAGGATCGACCGCTACGCGCGGCGGTGCAAGGCCCGGCCACTGCACCACGACGCCCCACGCCGCGACGGATCAGGCTGCTTCCGGCGAGATCCCGGCGCCAGCGAGCGTGTGGTCGACGATCCACTCGACCAGCAGCTTCTCGGTCGCCACTTCGTGGGCGACGACGCCGTTCGCGCGCGCCAGTTCGAGCAGCTTGTCCTGCAGCGCGCGCACCGCGCCGAAGTGCTGCAGGTGGCGAACGCCGGGCATCGCCGGATCGCTGCGCACGCGCCGCAGCAGGCGGGTCCGGTGCAGCCGCTCGTCGTCGAGCGTCAACAGCAGTTCGACGACGACCGCCGGCGAGCCGCGCTGCTGCAGTTCCTGCCGGATGCCGCCGGGCACGAGGTGCGCCCCGACCAGCAGCACGTTGCGGCCGTCGGCCACGGAGCGTTCGGCCACGGCGGTGGCGGCGGCGCTGATCGCTTGCGCCTGGCGGAGGAAGCCGCTGCCGAACGGATCGCGCGGCGACGTCACCACCTCGTGCGCCGGCAGATGCAGCTCGGGCAGCAGGCTCTTGCCGATGACCGTGCGCAGGATCTCGCGCACGGCTTCGGTCGGCACCACGCGGTGGATGCCGAGGCGGGCAGCGAGGCTGGTCGCGAGCGACGCCTTGCCGACCCCCGGCGCGCCGAGCAGGCACAGCACCAGCGGTCGCCCGAGGTGGCAGAACTTCCGCCATGCGCGGTAGCGCCCCGCCTCGGCCGGACCGACCAGCGCATCGAGCAGTTCGCCGGCGAGTTCGGCCACCCGTTGGGACTCGACCTCGCGGTGGCCCCCGGCCCGCAGGCTGGTGCCGAGCAGCGACGCGATCGCGTAGGCGTCCGGTGGTTGGATGCCGGTGACGAGCAGGCTGTTCGCCAGGATCTCGACCGAGAACGGCCGGCTGGTGCCGTAGCGGTCGTGCACGAGCAGCAGGGCGGTTTCGGCCGACGAGACGGGGTTCATGGGTGCTCTCTTTGCTCGGTCGGAATCACGGACGGTGGGCAACTCGTGCACTGGGCGCAGTGCGCTGGCAATCGCACCTCGCTCAGGGGCGTTGGTGCGGACGGTGGCGATCGACCAGCAGGCGTTGCGCGCGGCGCGACAGCCGGACCAAGGCCGCCTTCGGCGTCTCGGCGAGTTCGCGCAGGAACACGCCGTGGCCATCGGCCAGCTGCAGCTCCAGCGAGCACTGCTGGTCGACGCCGCCGCGCTTGCCGTTGATGTCGCGCACGCGCAGCAGTGCGTGCACGACCCGGTGGCGGAAGCGGTGCAACGCGCGATTCAGGTAGAGGTCGGCGAAGCGGGCCAGCCAGTGGCTGCGCGGGCGGCCGGCGAAGCGGACCTCGACCGGCAGGGGCGGCGTCGGCGCCAAGGCATTCGAGACCGCGGGAGTGAGGGAATCACGATGTGTCGTGCGGGTCATGCGCCTCTGATCGGGCCGCCAACCCTTTCTCTCCAGATCATGTTCTCGACGCTATCGTGACGAAAAACCTAACCATGCTGGACCGGCTGAACTTCCATCACCTGCGCTACTTCCACGTCGTCGCGCACGAGGGCAGCATCGCCCGCGCGAGCCGGCTGCTGCACACGAGTCCGCCGTCGATCAGCGTGCAGCTGCGTCAGCTCGAACAGCAGATCGGCGCACAACTGTTCACCAAGCAGGGGCGCAGCCTCGTGCTCACCGCGGTCGGCGAGACCGTGCGCGACTACGCCGACCAGATCTTCGCACTCGGCGGCGAGATGATGGCGACCGTGCGCGGTGCCCCCGGCGGCCGCGGCACGCTGCTGCGCTTTGGCGTGGCCGACTCGGTGGCGAAGGAGCTGGCGGCGCGGCTGCTCGGGCCGGCGTTCGAAACCGATCGACCGTGCCGCGCGATCGTGCGCGAAGGCCCGGCGGATCGGCTGCTGGCCGAATTGGCCCTCCACCGGCTCGACGTCGTGCTGCTCGACGAGCCGCCGACGGCGCTGGCACGGCTGAAGCTGTTCCAGCACCCGCTCGGCGAGGCCGCGGTCGGTGTGTTCGGGAAGGATGCCCAGGCGCGCCAGCTGCGGCGCGGCTTCCCGGAGTCGCTCGCCGGCGCCGCCTTCGTGCTGCCGGTCCCTGGCAACCTGCTGCGCGCGGCGTTCGACGGGTTCTGCCGCAGTGTGGGGCTCGCGGTCGCGGTGGTCGCCGAGGTGGAGGACTCCAGCCTCGCGAAGACGCTCGCGCGCGAAGGCCGCGGCCTGCTGCTGGCGCCGACGGCGTTGGCCCCGGTGCTCGAGCAGCACTACGGCCTGCATCGCATCGCCGACCTGCCGGACGTGCGCATCCCTTACATCGCCTGCACGGCGTGGCGCCGCATCGACAGCCCACAGCTGCAGCGTGTGCTGGCGGCCGGCCGCGATCTGCTGACTCGCTAGTGGAGAAGCACCGTGTGCTGCCCGGCGAAGTCAGCGGCGTGTGCGGCTGAGCGAAGCCCCGGTCGACTCCTGGCGCGTTGACGGCAGGGGTCCTGGCCCTTTCCTGTATGCTGCGTTCCGTTCGCGTCGTCCGGTACCGGAGTCCCCACGATGACCTTCATTGCTCGCTTGTTGCTCGTGCTGTGTCTGTCTGCAGCTGTCTCGGCGCAGGGCAAGAACCTGCTCTTCTACGGCAACAGCTTCACCTACTACTCGTGGGGCTACGGCGTGCCCGAGCTGGTCGGGATGATCGCGGTCGAGGCCGGGCATCCGGCGCCGACGATCCGCGCGGCGTTGAGCGGCGGTGGCTCGTTGACGTTCCACGCCACCGACCCGGGCCAGATCGCCGCGATCGGTAACTCGCTGCCGCCCGGCCAGACTTGGGACAGCGTCGTCATGCAGGGCAGCGTGATCGAAGCGACCGACGGCGGCGGCTGGAACGCCGCGCAGTTCCGCAGCAGTGCGGTCGCCATCGCCACCAACGTGCGCAATCACAGCCCGCAGGCACGCGCGGTCATGTACCAGACCTGGGCCACTGCGTACGGGCAGCTGTACTACAACTTCCCGAGCCCGTGGCAGAACCCGATGGCGCTGCACGACGAGATCCGCACCAACTACCAGCTAGCGGTCGGTGACATCCGGGCCGTGTTCGGGCCAGGTGCTGCGAACAACGCGGCGGTCGGCGACGCGGTCGCGCACCTGGAATGGAACCCCGCGTGGTACGAGGGCGATCTGTTCCACCCGAGCCCGGCGATGATCCTGCTGGCCGCGATGAGCATCTACTCGGCGATCTACGAGCAGCCGGTCGGCGCAATCACTCCGTCGTTCAATCCGCCGGGAATCGTCGCGCAGGCGCTGGCGCCGTTCGGTCTGGGCATCGCGCAATGGAACCTGATGGCTGGCCTCGCCGACACGTGTGCGGCACCGGCGCTGCGGGCGTTCCCGGGTTCGGGCGATCACTTGCTGCTCGAGTCGGCGACCGATGGCAACCCGCTGACCGCGGGCGCCAGGCGCTTCATCTCGTCCGGCACGTTGCTGCAACTGCGCATGCGTTCGATGAACGGTGTCTATGAGAACGCACCGGGCTTCCTGCTGCTGACCGCGTTCCCGACCGGCCTGCCGCCCGTGCCGTCGCTGCTGTATCCCGAGGTTCGCGCCGATCTGGGCGGCATGTTGATCCTGGGTGCCGCTGGCTCGATGGCGAGCCCGTTGTCGTGGGCGGTGCCAGTGCCATTGACGTTGCCTGGCCTTTCGTGCCTGGTGCAGGGCATCGTGCTGCAGGCGAGTGCGCAGACCGGCAACCCGTTGCTGACCGCCACGGACGGCTGCGAGCTGGTGTTCTACTGACGTATCGGCCCTGATGATGTGCCCTGGTCATCGAAGCGACCTTGGCTGGCGGTCCTGCTGCGCCTAACGCACGAGCCGCGCCGCCACTTCGCGCCGTTCGACCTCGACCAGTCGCCCGCTGCGCACGACGAGGCTGGTGACCCGTTCGACGCTGTGCTGGCCCTGCCGCATGCGCGCGCGCACGACATCGAGCGCCATGCCCTCGGCGATCGGCAGCAGCGCGACCGCCCGGAAGCCTTCGTCGGCCGCGCCGACGCTGCGTTTGTCCTCGCGGATCAGATCGCCCGATTCCCACACCCAGCGATCGTCGACCGACACGAACTGGCAGCGATGGTTGGCGCGGTTCTTCGCCACGAGGCCACCGGGGCAGACGACGAACGGCGCTTCGATCCACGGCAGCACGCCGAGCCCGTCGCGCGCGAAGCCCCGTTCGAACGCCGCCTCGAGGATCGCGTCCTGGTCGCCGGTCGAACGCGCGCGCCGGGCGACTTCCTCGCGGATCGCTGCGCCGAGTTCGACCAGCGCCGAGTCACTGAGTGCCGCGGCGAACTCGACGACGGCCTCGGGTCGTTCGTCGAACTGGCGGGCGAGCGGGCCGAGTTTCCTGGTTGCCATCGGAGCGCGGATGATCCCGCGCGACGGCGGCGGATGCGCGCGACATTCCGCCGGTTGTCGGCGGTGCTTCATGACTCTGTAGCCTGCGAGAGATCGATGGACGTGCTTGCGCGACTTCCTCTCGCGCCACAGCGCGGTCCGTCCATGCGCCGGGCTGGATCGAGCCCCTCCGCGTCAGTCCTGCTCGCGTTCGATCGCCGCGCGCAGCCAGCCGCGGGCGAAGGCCCAGGTCCGCTTCACGGTCGGCGCCGACACCCCGAGCATCGCCGCGGTGGTGTCGACATCGAGGCCGGCGAAGTAGCGCAGCCGCACGACCTCCGCCGCATCGGGGTGGACCTTGGCGAGGCGTTCGATCGCGTCGTCGAGCATCAGGAAGCCCGCGGCCTGCTGCTCCGACTGCGGATCCGGCAGGCCATCGAGGGCGAGCGCCGCTTCGCGCACCGCCTTGCCGCCGCGCTTCGCGGCGCCGCGCGTGCGGGCGTGGTCGACGAGGATGCGCCGCATCGCCGCGGCCGCGGCGCCGAAGAAGTGCGCGCGGTTCTGCCACGGCAGCTGGCTCGGCCCGACCAGCCGCAGGAACGCTTCGTGCACCAGCGCCGTCGCCTGCAGCGTGTGGTCGCGCCGTTCGCCCCGCATCACCTGCTGGGCCATCTGACGCAGCTCCTCGTAGACCAGCGGCAGCAGCTTCGCATCGCGTTCCGCCGCTTGCAGGCTGGTGTCCTGCAGCAGCGCGAGGGTCGGTGGGTCATTCGAGCGGGCAGGCTCTGGCGGCGGCACGTCCATGCGGCGGCCATGCTCGGCCCGCGCCGGTCGCCGTCAAGGCGGCGTCGCAGCGCGTTGTTGCCAGGTGGCCGCGGCCGCGGCGCGCGCCGGGCTCGGCTCGGCGGCCTGCCAGGCGGCGTAGAACGCGGCGAGCAGCTTGTGCACCAGCGTCAGATCGCGGCGGCTGCGCGGCAGCTGGCTCTGCAGCTGCGCTTCGGCGTCGAGCAGCAGGGGCTCGCCATCGGCGAACCGACCCTGCACGCCGTGCAGGTGGCCGCGTTCGGCCCGCGCCACCAGCACCAGCCGATGGTCGGCGCCGCGGGCGCGCCGGTAGGTGTCGGCGACTTCTTCCAGCAGGCCTGCGGCGGCCTCGCGTTCGCCGAGTTCGACCAGCACCCGCGCCAGATTGATGGCGTCGGCGCCATGCCCGGGATCGGCCGCGCTGCCGGTGCGCCGCCGGCTCGCCACGGCGAGTTCGAGTTCGTGCTTCGCTGCCGCGAAGTCGCGCGAGCGCCGCAGTGTCTCGGCATGGATCGCACGCCCCGCCACGGTGGTCGGATGGTCGGCACCGAACTCGCGCACCAGCTCCTCGACGGCGTCGGCGCCGAGTTGCACGGCGCGTTCGATCTGGCCGAGCTCACGCAGCGCGCTGACGAGGTTGAGCTGCGTGATGACGGTGTCGCGGGGATCGGCGTCGGGCGATCGGCGGCCGGCGGCCAGCGCGCGTTCGAGGAACGGCAGCGCGTCGGCGTAGCGGTTCTGGCCGAGCAGCAGCACCGCGTAGCTGTTGGTGGCGATGATCGTCGTCGGCGCGTCGGCGCCCAGATGGGCGTTGCACAGGTCGGCCAAGGCGAGCAGCTCGCGTTCTCCTTCGGCCTTGCGATCGGCGCGCACCAGGGCGTTGGCGCGGTGCACGCGCACCGTCAGCGTCTTCGTGTCGTGTTCGCCGCGGCTCGCCGTGATCGCCGCGATCGCGGCCTCGAAGTGCGGCAACGCGGCGGCCGGCTCACCGAGGCGAGTGGTCGCCAGCGCGAGCAGCTCGAGCGCGTGGGCGGTCGATTCGTGCAGCTCGCCGTGCGCCTTGGTGCGGATCGCCACGCAGCGCTGCAGCAGCGGCAACGCGCGTTCGTAGAGGCCTTCGTCGTACAGATGGACCGCGAGCTGCCAGGCCGCCAACGCGGTCGTCGTGTGGCA
>CAMAUH010000079.1 GCA_945861365.1 Candidatus Kuenenia stuttgartensis | reverse complement strand
TTGCTCATCGACCCGAACACCCCGAACTTGTCGTCGGCGTCGAGGCCGATCGCGAAGACGCGGGGATCGTGGCCCATCGCCTGGTCGATGCCCTCGCGCAGCGCCGCACAGTAGGTCAGGGTTCGCCCGCCGGTCGGGGCCGTGTAGTTGCTCTCGAATTTGCTCCAGGGCATGGCTCATACCTCCAAGAGATCGGGGGTCGGTTTCGGGGAAGCCGCGGCGAACGCGACGGCGGCGTCGACCTCGGCAGCGATGTCGCGCTCGATCTGGGCCAGTTCCGCAGCGCTGGCGATGCCGCTCTGCTTCAGGAAGGCCTCGAGTTTCTGGATCGGGCAGTCCCGGCCGCGGTCGACCCGGTTCTCGGGCAGATCGCAGACCTCGTGGCTCATGTGCTTCATCCAGCGCTTGGTCTTGCAGTGCAGGAACACCGGCCCCTCGCCGCTGCGCACGCGCGCGACCGCTTCGCCGGCCCGTTCGTAGACCGACAGCACATCGGTGCCGTCGGCCTGCAGCGTCGGCATCAACACCGAAGCGAGGCTCGTGATGTCGTGCGCCGAGTGCGCGGACTTGGGCATCACGTTGGAGAAGCCGTTGTCTTCGCACAGGAAGAGCACCGGCAGCTTGCGCAGCGCAGCGAAGTTGAGGCTCTCGTAGAAGACGCCGGCGTTGGTGGCCGCATCCCCGAAGTAGGCGACGCCGATCGAGTCGTTGCGCTGGATGCGCGCCGCGAGCCCGGCACCGACCGCCAGCGCGATGCTGCCGCCGACGATCGCCGAACTGCCCGGCAAACCGTGTTGCAGGTCGAGCACATGCATCGAACCGCCGAAACCGCGCGAGCACCCCGTGGTGCGCCCGAACAGTTCCGCCATCAACGCCGGCAACGGCAGTCCCTTCGCCAAGGCCGGACCATGCGTGCGATGGCCCAGGAACATCTGGTCGGCATCGCGCAGATGCCGGCACAGGCCCACGGCGACGGCCTCCTGGCCGGTGCACAAGTGGATCGGCGTCTCGATCACGTCGCTCGGGTAGAGCGCCGCGATGCGTTCACTGGCCTGGCGGATCAGGCGCATGCGGCCCAGCAGCCACAGCGCGTCGTCGCGATGGAGGGTGGATGGTCTGGTCATGTCAGGTCCTCGACAGCGGCAGGGCCGCGGGTTCGGTGGGGTACGGGATCGTCCAGCGATCGCCGTCGGCGTCGCGGAACGGTGCGATCGCCTGGCCATCGCGTTGGGCTTCGGCGTGCGTGAAGTCCTGTTCGCGGTCGTAGAACAGGATCTGGCTGCCGGTCGATTCGAAGCGGAACGGCACGTGCACGAGCTCGGGCAGTGCGGCGCGCACGTCGGCCTGCCGTTCGGGCGGCACGAACAGCAGCAGGAAGCCGCCGCCACCGGCGCCGGCGATCTTGCCGCCGATCGCGCCCGCCGCACGCGCGCGCGCATAGGCATCGTCGACGTCGTCGTTGCTGATGCCGGAACCGAGGCTGCGCTTCTGCGCCCAGGCTTCGTCGAGCAGTTCGCCGAAGTCGGTGATCGGATGGTTGCCGGCCAGCAGGTCGATGCTCTCGTCGACCATGTCGCGCAGGATGCGCAGCTGGCGGCGTTTGCCGTGCAGGTCCGTGACGTAGGTCGCGGCGACCTTCGAGGCGGTGCGAACGATGCCCGTGTAGAAGAGCATCAGGTGCGCATCGAGCTCGGCGACCCGGCCAGTGGGCAGCACCATCGGGCTGACCTCGATGTGGCCGTCCGGCGCGAACGTGATCTTGTTGAAGCCGCCGTGCGCGGCGCTGACCTGGTCCTGCGAGCCGACGGTCTCACCCAGCAGCTCCTGCTCGACGGCGATCGCCTGCTGTGCCAGTTCGCTCTTGCCGACCATGCGGCCCTGCAGCGCGTGCAGCGCATGCAGCAGGCCGACGGTGAACGAGCTGCTGCTGCCCATGCCGCTGCGCGCCGGCAGGTCGCCGACGTGGTGCACTTCGAGCCCGCGCGTGATGCCGAGATGGCCGAGCAGGCACCGCACCACCGGGTGCTCGATCTCGTCGAGCGAGCGGCAGTTCTCGACCTTCGACCAGACCACGCGATAGCGGTAGTCGAAGAACGGCGGCAGGTAGCGGCAGCTCAGGTAGCAGTACTTGTCGATCGTCGTGGCGAGCACGGCACCGCCGTGCTGGCGATACCACTCGGGGTAGTCGGTGCCGCCGCCGAAGAACGACAGGCGGAACGGGGTGCGGCTGATGATCACGGGCGCAACTCCTGGGCGGCCAGTTCGGCCAGCGAATCGACGACGCGGTCGGGACTGCACATGCCGTCGCGTTCGGTGCCAGCGCCATAGCCGGTGCGCACCAGAGCGGTGCGCACACCGAGCCCAGCGCCGAGTTCGATGTCGCAGCGCTTGTCGCCGACGACGAGGCACTGCGACGACCCGTAGCCGAGTTCGTGCATCGCCCGCTGCAACAGTTCCGGTGCCGGCTTGCGGCAGGTGCAGCCGACCTCCGGGTGGTGCGGGCAATGCCAGATCCCGGCCAGCGGGATGCCGTTCGCGGCCAGTTGGCGCACCAGTTCGGCGTGCACCGCGGCGAGGGCATCCGGACCGAACAAACCGCGGCCGATGCCGGACTGGTTGGTCACGACGGCGACGTCGTAGCCGCTGGCGACGAACGCGCGCAGGCCGTCGACGACGCCCGGCAACAGTTCGACGCCGGCGGGATCGGCGAGGTAGTGCTTCTCCGCGATCAAGGTGCCATCGCGGTCCACCACCAGCAGACCCTGGCGCGGCCGTGCGGCGCTGGCGGCCAGTGCGGCGAAGAACGCGGTGGCGCGCGCGTAGTCGGCCGGCAAGCCGATATCGAGGAACGCGCCGTCGCACGCGTAGGCGAACAGGCCCTGTTCGATCAGCCGCGGCAGCAGGTCGCGTTCGAGCGACGCCGAGCGTTCGCGCGGCAGCCCGGCGATCGCCGTGCGCGGCAGCCAGTAGACGCCGGCGTTGATGCGGGCCGGGCCAGCGACCCCGGCGGCAGCGAAGCCCACCACGCGTCCGGCCGCGTCGGTCTGCACGGCGCCGAAGCGGCTGGCGTCGGGCACGGACACCGTGACCAGGGCCGGCTGGCCATCGGCTTGCGCCCATTGCACGAACGCACCGAGGTCGAGGTCGACGTACGAATCGCCGTTGCAGACCAGCACCCGCTGTCCGTCCAGGAACCGCAGCGCGGCGCGCAGCGCGCCACCGGTGCCGAGCGGCTGCGCTTCGTGCGAGTAGCACAGCTGCATGCCGACGTGTTCGTCACCGAACTCCGCCGCGATCTGTTCGCCGAGATGGCCGGTGCACAGGATCGCCCGCGTGCAGCCCGCGGCGACCAGTTGGTCGAGGATGCGGGCCAGGAACGGTTCGTCCCCGACCATCGCCAAGGGCTTGGGGCGATCGGCGACCACGCTGCGCAGCCTGGTGCCGAGGCCGCCCACCAACACCATGGCCGTGAAGGGGCGCTTGCCCATTCCGGCCGCGATCGTCTTCGCCGTTCCCGCAATCTGCATCCGTCGACTCCGTTGCCTGCCGGACCTCGTGTGGAGGCCCGTTGCCAACGGAGCTATCGGTGCTGGATGCGCCGGGACTTGAACCGGCTGGAACTACCCGGTCGCCAACAGCCGCTGCAGCGACGAGTACGGCAGGTTGCCGCCACAGACGATCACGGCCGCTCGCTTGCCCCGCTGTCGATCGGCCCGCAAGGCGGCGACGGCGACCCCCGCAGCCCCTTCCACCAACAGATGCTGGTGCGCGAGGCAGTCCCGCATCGCGGTCGCGATCGCGGCTTCCTCGACGTCGACGAAGCGATCGACGAGGTCGCGGCAAAGTGGGAACGTGATCGCGCCGGGCTCGACGCCACCCGCCGTGCTGTCGGACCAGGTGTCGTGGCAGGCGACGTCGACGATGCGCCCGGCCCGCACGCATTCCGCCATCGCCGGCGAAGCGCTGGGCGAGCAAGCCACGAACTGCAGGTCGCGCCGGGCCGCCTTGCCGAACGCGGCCATGCCCGCGATCAGACCGCCACCGCCGAGGGCGACGTAGACCGTGTCGACCTCCGGCCACTGCTGCAGCAGTTCGACCATCACGGTGCCCTGGCCAGCGATCACGTCGGCATCGTTGTAGGGCGACACGTAGTGGCGTCCGGTGGCGGCGGCGACCTCGCGGGCGCGGGCCTCGGTCAACACGCAGTCGTCGCCGAACACCTCGACCGCGGCCCCGTGGCGAGCGATCGCCTCGCGCTTGCCGACCGGCGTGGTCGTCGGCACGTAGACGGTCGCGGCGATGCCGAGCCGTGCCGCAGCCATCGCGAGGCCGAGCCCATGGTTGCCCGATGACGCCGCGACGACGCCGGCGGCGCGCAACGCTGGCGGCAGTTGCAGCAGCGCGTGGCTCGCGCCGCGCAGCTTGAAGCTGCCACTCAGCTGCACGTTCTCCAGCTTGAAGCGCACTTCGCAGCCGAGTTCCTGCGACAGCCAGGGCGCTGGCACGGTTGGCGTGGCCAGCACGCAATCGCGCAGCCGCTGCGCCGCAGCGCGCACGTTCGCCGCAAGCGTGCCCGGATCCGGGCTCAGCATCGTGCCCCGAACCGCGCCGTTGACGCGCACGAACCGGCGCTCATCGGGTCGCTCCGTTGGGCGCCGTGGTCGCTGGTGGGGTCGTCGCTGGCGCTGCCGGCGGCTTCGGCGGCGCGAACGGGTCGCCCTGCAACGGATCGAGGCGCGCACGCACGCCGGCCGGCAGCTCGAATGCGGCACCGCACCATTCGACCTTCGCGGCCTGCGTCGCGGTCCCCTGCAGCGACTTGCCATCGCGCACCAGTTCGACGCCGGTCGCCGCCAGGGCCGCACCGATCGTGGTCGTCGGCTTCTGCAGGAAGAACGTGCCGCGTTCGCCAGGGCGCAGCGTCAGCGCGCCCGAAGTGCGCTGCCAGACCACGTCCCGGTCCCCGAGATTCGTCATCGTCGCACGACCGCCGAGCCAGCCCGGCTCGAGCATGCGCTCCAGTACGACATCCGCGACCGTGGCCACCACCCGTTCCGGATCGGGGGCCGGCGCCGACACCAGCAGCCGCGAACCGTCCGGCAGTTCGTAGCTGTGCGCGCGCCCGGACAGCACCAACCGCAGCCGGGTGAACTCGCGGACGACGATCTCGACGGTCTCGCCATCGAGGCGCTGCAGCTCGACATAGGTCGGGCCGTGCGCCACCAACCGGCCGGTCTCGTGCAGCAGCAACTCGAAGGCGCCAGCTTGCCGGACATGGATCGCACAGCCCGGTTGGGTCAGCGCGAACTTGTCGTGGAAGAACAGCGGGATGAATGCGTCCTCATCCTTGCCCCGCCACCACACCCTGTCGACGTGCTGCACCAACAGCGCCACGGTCGGCTCGTACGGCAGCGATTGCTTGCTGGTGACCCACGCCGGCCAACCAGGTGGCTCGTCGGGCGCCCCGACCAGCGCCCCACCCGGCAGCAACGGAAACGGCATCGGGAATGGCTGCACGCGGCCGCCGGTCGCCTGCGGCGCCGATGGGTCGAGCGGGTAGCTGCCATAGCCGGCGAGGCGCGGCGGAAACGTCGGGAAGCCGGTGAACTGCCGGCGCGGCACGATCGGCGGGCGATTCCAGATCGAGTCCAGCGGGTCGGTCTGTGGCTGGAAGAGCTGCTGCAGCAACTGCTCCTGCGCCGACTGCATCGGCGGCGTCGCCGGATCCTGCGGCAACTGTGGAGCCGCCAGCAGCGGTGCGGCGGCGAGCAGCGCCAATCCCAGGCTACGCAACGAGTCGTTCATGGGCCTCCGATCGGCAGGAAGAAGCTCTCGTAGCGGTCGAGGAACTCCTGCGTCAACGTCTTGCGGGCGGCGACCGCCTCCTGCAGGGGCACGTCGACGATGTCGCCGGCGCGCATCGCCGCCATGCGGCCGAACCGCCGTTCGAGCACCAGGCGCGCCGCGCGCGCACCGAGGCGCAGGGCGAAGATCCGGTCGAAGGCGATCGGCTTGCCGGCGCGCTGCAGGTGCCCCAGCACCAGCGGCCGCGCCTCCCAGCGCAGCAACGCTTCGATGCGCTGGCTGACGATCGCCGCGGCACCACCGGTCTTGTACTCGCCGAACTCGTCGCGCTGCGTGGACGACAGGCAGACGCCACGTTCGAACAGGCGCGCGCCCTCGGCCACCGCGACGATCGCCGACCGCGCACCGCCCTGGCGCAGGCGATCGAGACGCGCACACAGTTCCTCGACGTCGGTCGGTCGCTCGGGCACCAACACCGCTTCGGCACCGGCCGCGACGCCCGCGTAGGCGGTGATCCAGCCGGCGTGGCGCCCCATGCACTCGACGACCATCACGCGGCTGTGCGATTCGGCGGTGCTGCGCAGATCGTCCATCGCGCGCGTCGCCACCTCGACCGCGGAGAAGAAGCCGAACGTGAAGTCGGTCGCGGCGAGGTCGTTGTCGATCGTCTTCGGCACGCCGACCACCGCGACACCGTGTTCCCGATGCAAGCGATCGGAGGCACCGAGCGTGCCTTCGCCACCGATGGTGACCAACGCGTCGAGGCGGTGTTCCGCGATCGTCGCCAGCACCGCTGGCACGCAGCGCGCAGGATCGCGATACGGATTGTCACCGCTGCTGCCGAGCAGCGTGCCGCCGTAGACCAACAGGTGCTGGAAGTTGCTCTGCTGCAGCGGGCGCGTGCGGTTCTCGATCAAGCCACGCCAACCATCGGCGAACCCGATCAGTTCCGCGTCCGCATCCAAGAGCCGGCGCGCCAACCCGCAGATCGCGGCATTGAGGCCCGGCGCATCACCGCCTCCGGTCAACACTCCGACGCGCAAACTCATGCGTGGTCTCCCGTGCCTGGATCGTCGTCGATCGGGTACTTGGGTCCTGTGAACGGCACCGGTTCCGGCGGCGGCACTTCCCCCGCCTTCTTGCCGAGCCGGCCTACGAAGCCTTGGAACTCGATCTCGAACTCGGCGCGCGCGCCGTCGGTCGGGCGCACCATCTCGCCGAGGCGATCGAGCATTGCCGCGCGCAGCCGTTGGCTGGCGGACAGGTTGTTGGTGCCTTCCGCGCATTGGAACTGCGCTGTGATCAGCAGGCGCTTTGGGGTGCGCGTGTCGAGCTGCACCCGCAACCGGGTGATCTCCGGCAAGGCTTCGCCAGCTTGCCGCATGCTGGTCTCGAGCGCCTCACGCGCCACGCGCACCGGTCCCGAAGGCGTGTCGCTGACGACCCAGTTGCTCGGCGCTGGTGCTTCGCGGCGGCGGACCAACCACGCGAAGTTCCACAGCAACAGCAGGCAGCCCGCCGCCAGCAGCGACCAGGACAGCGGCGTGCCGAGCGGCAGCACCACCACCCGTTCCGGCACGGTGGCCGCCATCGGCGCTGCGTCGAGGCCGACCCACGCCGGCTGCAGGAACATCACCACGAACGCGGCAGCGGCTGCGTTCGCGGTGACGAGGTTCACCACCAGCAGCAGGCGATTGGCGAGTCGCTGTCGCGAAGTCAGAGGCACTCCCGGGAGGTCACCGGGGCGAGAAGTAACGGTCGATGAAGCCGGTGTCGACCTCACCCGCGCAGAAGTCCGAGTGATCCAGGATGCGCTGGAACAACGGCGCCGTGGTGGTGATGCCGTCCAACGTCAGCTCGTGCAGGGCACGGCGCGCGACTTCGATCGTCTGCTTGCGCGTGTGGCGATGGATGATCAGCTTGCCGACCATCGAGTCGTAGTGCGGCGGCACCGTGTAGCCCTGGTAGATGTGGCTGTCCCACCGCACACCCGGCCCCGCCGGGGCGACGAAGGTGGTGATCTTGCCGGGGCACGGCTTGAAGTTGTGCTCCGGGTCCTCGGCGTTGATGCGGAACTCCATCGCGTGGCCGCGCATCTTGATGTCCTCCTGGCGGAAGGACAGCTTGTTGCCCGCGGCGACCAGGATCATCTCGCGGATCAGGTCGGTGTCCGTGACCATCTCGGTGACCGGGTGCTCGACCTGGATGCGCGAGTTGATCTCGATGAAGTAGTAGTTCTTGTCCTTGTCGAGCAGGAACTCCACGGTGCCGGCCGAGTAGTAGTTCGCGGCCTTGGCCAACCGGACGGCCGCCTCACCCATCGCCTGGCGCGTCTTCTCGTCGAGCACCGGACACGGGCTCTCCTCGAGCAGCTTCTGGTGGCGACGCTGCAGCGAGCAGTCACGCTCGCCGAGGTGCACGATGTTGCCGTGCTGGTCGGCCATGATCTGGATCTCGACGTGGCGCGGCTTCTCGATGTACTTCTCGAGGTAGACGGTCGAGTCCTTGAACGCCTTCTCGGCCTCCGTGCGCGCGGCGTGGTAGCCGGTCACGAGGCTGGGCTCGTTGTGCGCGACGCGCATGCCGCGCCCGCCACCACCAGCCGCCGCCTTCACCAGCACCGGGAACCCGATCTTGCGGGCGATGGTGAGCGCGTCCTGCTCGTTGTCGACCGGTCCGTCGGAACCGGGCACGCAAGGCACGCCGGCTTCGCGCGCGAGCCGCTTCGCGGCGACCTTGTCGCCGCACTGGCCGATCGCGGTCGACGACGGGCCGATGAACTTGATGTTGCAGCTGTTGCAGACTTCGGCGAAGTGCTCGTTCTCCGACAGGAAGCCGTATCCCGGGTGGATTGCTTCGACGTCGGCGATCTCCGCCGCGGCGATCAGCGCCGGGATGTTGAGGTAGCTGTCGCTGCTCGCCGCGCGACCGATGCAGATCGTCTCGTCGGCGTAGCGCAGGTGCAGCGAGTCCTTGTCGGCTTCGCTGTAGACGGCCACCGATTGGATGCCGAGGTCGCGGCACGCGCGCACGATGCGCAGCGCGATCTCGCCGCGGTTGGCGATCAGGATGCGTTGGAACATCGGGCCCGCCTCAGCGGATCAGGAACAGGGGTTGCCCGAATTCGACCGGCTCGCCGTTCTTGACCAGCACGTCGACGATCTCGAACTCGCGTTCGGCCTTGATCTCGTTCATCACCTTCATCGCTTCGATGATGCACAGGGTGCGGTCGGCGGAGACGCGATCGCCCGGCTTGGCGAACGACTCGGCCTCGGGGGACGCGGCGCGGTAGAAGGTGCCGAGCATCGGCGACTTGAACACCTCGCCCTTCGGCTCGGCGGGCCCAGCCGCAGCAGCCGCGGGCGAACCCATCGCCACGCCGGTCGGCATCGCCATCGTCGGCATCGCCATGGTCGCGGGGCCCGCGATCGCCACGGTCTGCGGCTCCTTGCGGCGCACGCGCCAGCGCGTGCTGCCTTCTTCCAGTTCGACTTCGACGACGTCCTTCTCGACCATCAACTCGATCAGCCGTTGCAGTTGGCTGAGGCGGTCCGTGGCTCCGGCAGGCGGGGCCGACTTGGCGGGAGAGGAAGACTTGGCAGGCTTGCTTGCAGATCGCTTCGCGGGCATCGAGTGGGCTCCAAGGACGGCGGACGCCGCCGAGGTCGCAAGAGTGAACGCCCTCGCTCGACCGGAATCCAGAGCGCACCCGGCTACAGCAGCTCGGCGATCTGCACCGCGTTCAGCGCGGCACCCTTGCGCAGCTGGTCGCCGACCAGCCAGAAGGCGAGCCCGGCATCGAACACGCGGCTCGCCCGCAGACGGCCGACCGCGACGGCATCGCGCCCGGTGGACAGCAGCGGCATCGGATAGCGACCGAGTGCGGGTTCGTCGAGCACCTCGAGCCCGGGCGCCCGGGCCAGCAGGGCACGCGCTGCGTCGACGGCCAACGGCCGCTCGAACCGGCAGCTGACCGACTCGCTGTGGCAGCGCTCGACCGGCACCCGCACGCAGGTCGCTTCGACCGCCAGCTCGCTGAGCCCGGTGATCTTGCGCAGTTCGTACAGCAACTTGTCCTCTTCGCGCGTGTAGCCGTCGGGCTGGAACACGTCGACCTGCGGGAACACGTTCCCGGCCAGCAGCTGCGGCAAGGCCCTTGGCGGCAGCGGCGCGGTGTCGGCGAGCATCGCGGCGAGGCCGCTGCGCAGCTCCAGCATCGCCCGCTGGCCCGCGCCACTGGCGGCCTGGTAGGTCGACACCACGACGGCCCGCAGGCCCGCCGCCTGGTGCAAAGGCCACAGCGCCAACGCCAACAGGATCGTCGAGCAGTTGGGGTTGGCGACGATGCCGCGCTGGCCTCGCAGCGCCGCCGCATTCACTTCGGGCACCACCAGCGGCACGTCGTCATGACCGCGGAACGCGCTGCTGTTGTCGATGACGACCGCACCAGCCGCGACCGCCCGCCCGGCCCATTCCTTCGCCAGCGCACTGCCCGCTGAGAACAGTGCGATGTCGACGCCAGCGAAGGACCGCTCGTCGAGCGCCTGCACCGGCAGTTCACCGCCGCGGAACGGCACCCGCACGCCGGCCGAACGCGGCGACGCGAACAACCGCAGCTCGCGCAGCGGAAACTGCCGCTGCTCGAGCACGGCCAGCAGCTCGTGGCCGACGGCCCCGGTGGCCCCGACGATGGCGATGCACCGGTCGCGACTCATGCGGACTCCAGCGGCGCGTTCCAGTCGCCCGATTTGCCGCCGGATTTGTGCAGCAATCGCACCTGCTCGAGCACCGCCCCGCGACAGCGCGCCTTGACCATGTCGTACAACGTCAACCCTGCCAGGGTGGCGGCGACCAGCGCCTCCATCTCGACGCCGGTCGGGCCTGTGGTGCGCGCTTCGGCGAGGATCCGCACGCCAGTAGCCCCTTCCGGTTCGAACTCGATCGCGACCTGGCTCAACGGCAACGGGTGGCACAGCGGAATCAGCCGCGCCGTGTCCTTGGCGGCCTGGATGCCGGCGACCCGCGCCACGGCGAGCGCCTCCCCCTTCGGCAGCCGACCGGCGAACAGCAACTCGCGCGTTTCGGCATCGAGTCGCAAGCAGGCACCGGCGACTGCGCGCCGGGCCGTCGCCGCCTTGCCGGACACGTCGACCATGTGGGCGCGCCCCTTGGCATCGAGGTGGGTCAAGCCGGAGTCATCGCGCGTCGGTTCGGGGTCGTTCGTCACCGCATCGAGCGTAGCAGGTGCAGAGCGGCATCCGCAGCGGTCGGCATGCAGTGAGGAGATTCCGTTCGGCATCGCCGCAGATGCGACGTATAGAACCGCGCGCTGGCAAGGCGTCTGACCGGGTCCGCCCGGCCGTGTTCGGTCCACCGGCTGCGGCGGCAGTGCCCTTTTCCCGTGCACTCCGACGCAGCGGAACGCCGATCTCGACCGCGCGGGTGCCACGACTGTGCCGGCGCTCGTTCCCCTGGAAGCCAACATGCAAGCCACCTGCACGGTGCCCACTTCGTTTCGCGCCGCCTTGTTCGCCCTGCTTCTGGCAGGTGCTCCCGCGGCCCTGCTCGCGCAGAGCCAGGACCCGCAGATCACGTCGATGCTGCAGCAAGCCGAAGCTGCCGACGCAGCGCAGCTGTGGGAACTGGGCGGCAAACTTGCCGACCTCGCCCCCGAACAGAACCTGGATGGCTTCCGCGACGCCGTGCTGCGTTGCGCCGGCAAGGAGCCGACGCCCAAAGCGCGCGTCTGTGCGGCGCTGGCGCTGCGCGACCTCAAGCAGGACAGCACCTACGGCAAGGACCTGTTCGCGCTGCTGAGCCCCGTCGCCAGCAGTGGCCCCGAGGACCTGCGCTGCCTCGCGATGGCGGTGTTCGCCGACGAACGGCTGTTCAACCAGAAGGTGCAGACCGACC
>CAMAUH010000078.1 GCA_945861365.1 Candidatus Kuenenia stuttgartensis | reverse complement strand
GCTGTTGGCCGGTGACCAGGTCGACGGCGATCAGTTCGTTGTCGGGGGCGGCGAACCCACCGAGGCGCGCCGAGACCACTGCGCGCTGCGGCGACAACAGTGCGGCGTCGTAGTTCCACATGACCGTCGTCAGTGGCGCCGTCGGCAGTGGGCCGGCCAGCGACACCAGCCACAGTTCGTGCTGGCTGCTCTCACCGAACAGGACGTGGCCATTGCCGGCGTCGATGGTGAACGAGCCGAAGCGGAAGCCCGGGAAGTGCAGTCGCGATTGCGCAGGTTGCGCCGGTGCCGCGAACTGCAGGTCCTGGCCATCGAAGTAGACCAGGCCGGTCGGTGTCGCCAGCAACTGGCCGCTGCCGGGTGGCAGCATCGTGGTCTGCGTCTGCAGGCCCTCTTGCAGCTGTTGCGAAGGGAGAACGGAAACGGAGATGGCCAGGACGAACCCGGCCGTGGACAGAGCACGGAGCATCAGCGATCCACCTCGACGTCTTGCGCGTCGGTGGGAGAACAGGACGGCTCCCATGGAGCCGGTCCGCGCGAGTGTTCTGGCTCCCGGGTTCTGGCCTACTGATCCGCCTTCCCCAGCACCCCGACAAGGGGACAAGGTGGCTTCTTGGACGTTCGTACCCGGTGACAGCTGCGGGACAGCGCCGGATTCACACCGGACTTCCTCGCGGAGGACGGCGGCACCCTAGCGCGCAGTGGCATCGACGCAAGCGTCCTGCCGGGGCCCATGGCAGCGCCCGCCGATCGGGGTCGGATCGTCCGCTGGAGCCGCCGGTCCGCGAACAGGGGCTTGCGCGACGTGCCATGCAGACCGAAAACGCCCCGCGCGCAGTGGCCGACGCCCTGCCCGGTTCCCGCCCGCATCTCCCATGCGTTCCCAG
This sequence comes from Candidatus Kuenenia stuttgartensis, assembly GCA_945861365.1. GTDB lineage: Bacteria > Planctomycetota > UBA1135 > UBA1135 > UBA2386 > UBA2386. The sequence goes on along the minus strand of CAMAUH010000078.1, from coordinate 10,854 downwards.
CTGCTGCCCGAGATCCGTGAGTTCGCTGCCGAGCGCGGTCTGAACCTGCTCGGGCTGGTCGATGCGAAGCGCTACGACGGTAGCCAGCCCTGCGACGCGCGCGCCTCGTCGCTGTTGCCGCGCTGCGGCACGCTGGTCGTGTTGGCGACCGGGGGCAGGACCGCGGCGGCACAGGCGTCTCGCGCCAGCGCGTTCGAGGTCGCGGCGATGCTGCAGTCGCACGGCATCGCGCTGCGGCTGCTCGAGATCGGTGTCGATGCGCGGTTGCGGATGGGCTGTCTCGGGGAGGCCGCGGGCTTCGGCACGGTGTCGCCGGTCTCGGGGCTGCTCGTGCATCCGGTCTACGGGCCGTGGTTGCGATTGCGAGCCGTGCTGTTGCTCGAGGGAACGCCGTTCGGCCCGGTCGTGGAAGCCTCGATCGCCGAGCGCTACCAGCCGTGTGGACCTTGCGCGCGGCCATGCGTTCCCGCTTGCCCGGCTTCGGCGCTGGATGGTGAGGGCCACCACGACCTGGGCACGTGCGCGAGCCATCGGCACGCCGGCGGCTGTGCCAGCGGCTGCAGCGTGCGCGCGGCTTGTCCGGTCGGCGCCGAGCATCGTGATGCGGCGCTGGGCGGCGCGAACGGCCACGTGCACCCGATCGGCCCGCTGCGCCGCTGGTTCGGCCTCGGCTTGTGGCGATTCGTTCCGACCCGTTTGCGGCTACCGCGCTGAGGAATCGTGACGCCACGACGCATCGTCAGCCTGGTGCCCAGCACGACCGAGAGCGTGTGCGAGTTCGGCATCGCGGATCGGTTGGTCGGCTGCACGCGGTACTGCACCGAGCCCGAGGCGTCGCTCGCTGGACTGCCGCGCATCGGCGGCACGAAGAATCCGGATCGCGAGTCGATCCTGCAGTTGCAGCCGGACCTCGTGCTGGGCAACGCGGAGGAGAACCGGCCGGAGGATCTCGATTGGCTGCGGCAACGCGTGCCGGTGCTGGTGCAGACGCCGCGCACCGTGCCCGAGGCGGCCGATTGCTTGCGCGAGCTCGCCGTGAACCTTGGCGTGGAAGGGGAGGCGCAGCCGATCCTGCTGCGCATCGAAGCACAGCTCGCGGCGGTGGGCGTCGATCTGCTGGCGGCGCCGACACCGTCGCCGCTGCGCGTCTACTACGCGGTGTGGGCCAAGCCGTGGATGAGTGCCAATCGCGACACCTTCGTGCACGACGTGCTGCACCGCCTCGGCGCGAGCAACGTGTGCGCGGACGATGCCGAGCGCTATCCCGCGACCTCGCCTGCGGACGCGGTCGCCCGCGGCGTCGACGTGGTGCTGTTGCCCAGCGAGCCGTGGGAGTTCGATGCGCGCCAGCGCGACGAGTTGCAGCGCCAACGCGTGTTCGGGGCCGCGCGCGTGGTGCTCTGCGATGGCCGCACCTTCTGCTGGCACGGGGTGCGCATGGCCGATGGGCTCGGCGATGCGCGGCGGTTGTTCCGCCAGCTGCGTCTCGGCACCGCGATGTGAACGCGGTGGTCGATCGCCGCTCCGGTTCCCGATCTCAGCCGGTCGCCGCGCGCGGGCGTTTGGTCAGATCGACGATCGGCGCCGCTGCCGCCGCATCGAGGATCTGCCGCGCCAGGGCTGACAACTGGGGCGCCGAGGCGACATGCGGGCTCCTGGCCAGCACGTTGCCGCTGTCCTCCTTGAGCACGAGGAAGTGGGACCCGTCGTGGGCCTCGTGCGGGATCAGGTGCTCGGGCGCTTTCATGGCGCGGCGCACGTGCAGGATCTCGTTCTGTGCGGTGATCTTGCCGCCGCCCGTTCCGACACTCTGCAGCAGCACCGTTCCGTCAGCCGCGCGCAGCAGGAAGCAGACCTTGTCCTGTTCGGACACCAACTCGAAGCGTGTAGCCATAGCCGTTTCCTCCACCTGACCTGACGTGCGGTGGGGTAGGGCGGGTTCCGTGATTGTCGCTGCGATTGCGTCATCGAGACGTCGGTGACGTTGGCCAGCCCGCCACGCCGCGTGCATGTTTGGCAGGCTGCGCCCGTCGCCGGCCCGCCGACGGCGTCAGGAGGCTTGGCTGCGCCCGCCTGTTCCGGCCGCAGTTCAGGGCTGCTGCTTCGCCTGCTGCTGCTCGCGTCGCCGCCGCCGCCGGGCGTCCATGTCGCGGGCATGCTGCAGTGAGGACTGCGCGCTGCTGCGCTGGACCCACCAGACCAGCAGCATGAACAGCACGACGCCGCCGCCGAGCCAGATGCCGATCGACTGCATCGTGCGGTCGACCTCGAGTTCGTAGACGTCGAGGTCGGCAGCGACGAACAGCGGGGCCTTGCGGCGTTGGTTGGTCAACGTCTCGAACGCGTACCAGCGGTAGTAGAAGCCGCGCACCTCGAGCGAGACGTGGTCGGGCAACTCGCGCACCCGCTGCGGTACCCAGATGGGGACGACCGTGCCGCCGTACTCCCGCACCTGCACCAGCGCTTCCGTCCAGAACTTGATGCCGGCCGGGTTCGCGGGCGCGGCGATCGTCTTGCGGCGGATCAGCGTGCCGAACACGCGCATCGGCGTGCCGCGCGCGATCTTGCCGTCCAGCAGCTTCTGGTGCTGTTCGTGTCCGTTCAGCGTGCCGACGCGTCGCCAGTCGGCGAGCGCGCGTTGCTTGGCGCTGTCGCGCGCGTAGGCGCCCAGGTGCCACAGCGGCTCGGTCTGGTCCTCCTCGATCGTGTGCCACATCAGGTCGCCGGGCCAATAGCTGGAATCGTCGACCTTGCCGAGCAGTTCCGGATCGATCGCCGTCACGGGCGGCCAATCCGGGTAGTCGCGTTGGATCGCGCGGCCGATCAGGAACGGCGCGCTCTGGATCTCGCTCGGGTAGGTGGTGTCGACGAGCTTCAGCAGGAAGCCTTCGATCCGCACCCAGCTACCGACCGTGATCGCCGCATCCGGCTTGAACGAGAAGGCCGCCAGCACGGCTTCGCCGTCGGGCAGCCGCACCGTCGCCTCATGGATGCCGTAGTCGCGGATCGGATGCCCCTCCCGCGGTCCGGACAGCTGTTCGAGCTTGCCCTCGTAGAACAGCCAGCGGCCGCGATAGCTCGCGATCTCGCTCCGCAACGTGGCCACCGGCACCGGCGCCTCGGGCATGCCCAGCGCCGCCGCGACGGTGGGGCCGACGTCGATGGCCTTGGCCAGCAGGTGTCGCAGGGGCTCGGCTTCGAGCAGCAGGCGCTCTTCGCGGGTGCCATCGTGGGCCAGCGCGAGGATCGTGCGATCGAGGCTCGGCACGACGGTCTCGGTCGGGGCCACGACTTCCGCGATCGGCTTCTTGCCCGGGGCTTCGCCGAAGGCCGACATGCCGTAGACCAGGCCGCCGATCACCAGGCCGAACAACACGAACCGCACGGCGGGCGGGATCGGTGGGAGCAGCTGCGGGCGGGTTCCGGGGGTCGTCACGAGTGCAGGGAACGCGGCTGCGAGCCGCGCGGTTCGCTCAGGCGCCTTCCGGCTTCTCGAACAGGCCGCCGAGGTGGAAGTTCGCGATGTCCGAGCGGTCGACGATCGTCGCGGCCGCGACGCCGAGCGTGATGGCGATGACCTCGGCGATCTCTTCGCTGGTGGCGCCCTCGCGCTTGGCCTTCTTCAGGTGGCCTTCGAGGCAACCCTTGCAGCCGGTCGTCAGCGCGGCGGCGATCGCGATGAACTCCTTCGTCTTGATGTCGATCTTCGACTTGCCGTACGTCGCCTTGTAGAAGCCCATGTAGAGCTCCTTCAGGTGCGGCGTCAGCAGCGCGTAGCTGCGCATCGTGGAGCTGGGCAGGCGGCCGTCGGCGAGGGGATCGGCGTTCTTCTTGGTTTCGTCGCTCATGGGGTGGAATGCGGGGCCGCACGTATACGCCGTGTGCGGCGGCGTGCGACGCGGATTATTGCAACGTAGTCTGCAGTCGCACGAGCGCGTCGCGATCGGCTGGCAGTTCGAGTTCGTGGAAGGCGGCGTCGAACGACAGCCACTGCACTTCCCCGATCATCGGTCCAGGCTTCACTGCCAGCACCGGTTCGCTCGGCGTACCCGCTTGCCAGCCGAACGGCCATTCGACCACGCCGGTGTCGCCGAACAGTTCCTTCTGCGGGGCCATGATCTCGAGCAGGTGCACCGGCCGCCGCAAGCCGGTCTCGGCCTGCACCTCGCGCCGGATCGCGTCCTCGAGGTGCTCGCCCGGCTCGAGTGCGCCGACCACCGGCCCGAGCGGCCACTCGGCGCGCGGTTTGTGCCGCAACAGCAGGTACTCGATGCGCTGGTCGAGGACCTGGAACACGAAGACACGCACGCGGTGTTCGAGACTCCACATGGCGATGGCTGCTGTGGGCGAAGGCCCGCAACGAACTAGTCGCCATCATCGGCCAGGATGCAGCCCCGGCGCGATTTCGTGCCGCGCTACTTGCCGGCCTGCTCCGGGGCCTTGTCGCCGGCTTCCTTGCCATCGGCCTTGTGGCCCGCCGCCGCGGCGAACATCTCGCCGACCACCGCGAACGAGTAGGGCAGCGTCTGGTCCTGGAAGCCAGCGCCCCACGAGTGGCCGCCACCTTCGATCAGGCGCCACGTGTGCTTCACCTTGCGCTTGTCGAGCGCTTCGTGCAGCAGCGTGTTGCCGGCGGCGAAGCCGTAGCGGTCCTTGGTGCCTGCATCGAAGTAGATGTGCAGCGTGGCCAGCTTCGCGACATCGGCGGAGTTGGCGAGGCACAGCGGGTTGGCCTTCTGCCACGGCTCCTTCTGGATCGGGTTGCCGAACACCTCGTCGAGACCGAGCTGGTTCGCCATGCCCTTCATGCGTTCGGGCAGCTGCTCCGGATCCTCGCCGAACACCGCCGAGCTGTGCGCGCCGACCGCACCGAACAGTTCCGGCTTGGTGAACGCGATGCGCAGTGCTGCCATGCCGCCCATGCTGACGCCCATGATCGCGCGCTCGTCGCGGCGCTCGCTGACCCGGAAGGTCTTGGTCAGGTGGTTCAGCAGATCGACCGTCACCAGGTCCTCCCAGCGCTGGTCCTTGCGGTTCACGTACATCGACGTGCGGCCGCCGTTCGCCGTCACGAACACGCACGGCGGCAACTTGCCGTCACCGACGCACTGGTCGAGCACCGGGGCGCCACCGCGGCCGTGGAACCGCTGGTGGTCTTCGAACATGCCGTGCAGCCAGATCACCAGCGGCCACTTCTTGTCCTTGTTGGCGGCGTCGTCGTAGCCCTTCGGCAGGTAGACGCCGAACTTGACCTCCTGGCCGACCGCTTCGCTCTTCAGCGACTCCTCCTTGAAGGTGAAGTTCTTCAAGTCGACCTGCGCCTGTTCGCGCCGTTCGCGTCGCGGGCGATCGGGGTTCTGCGCGAACGCGGTAGCGGCGAGCGTGCTGATGGCAACGGCGAGCAGGACGGTGCGATGGTGCATGCGATGTCTCGGAAGCGAACGGCTCGCTAGTGTTGCGAGTCGCCGGAGCGCGGCCCAGTCCGCGTTGTAATAACTCAGTGGATTCCGCCGCCGAAGCCTTGGCACCGCTGCTCGCGCAGCTGGTGAACTACGAACGCTCCCGTCCCGACCGCCGGTTGTGGGATCTCGCGACGATGCGGCGGCACCTCGCGGCGACGCCGGCGCCGCGCCCGGCGGTGCAGGTCGGCGGCAGCAAGGGCAAGGGCACGACGTGCGCGTTCCTCGCGGGCCTGACGCAGGCCGCCGGCTTGCACGCGGGTTGCTACAGCTCGCCGCACGTGACGACGCTGCTCGAGCGCATCCAGATCGACGGCGGCGACATCCCGTTGGCCGAGCTCGAGCCGATCCTGCGCCGGCTGCTGGCGCGCCCGGTCGCCACCGACGAACGGCAGCTGACGTTCTTCGAAGCGATGACGTTGGCGGCCGCCGAGTGGTTCGTGCAGCGGCGCGTCGACCTGACGATCTGGGAGGTCGGGCTCGGTGGCCGTCACGACGCGACGACGGCGCTGCCGGTCGATGCGGCGATCGTGACGACGATCGAACTCGAACACACCGACGTGCTCGGCGACACGATCGCGCAGATCGCCGGCGAGAAGGCTCCCGTGGTGCGCGACGGCGGCGTCGGCTTCACCGGCGCCAGCGGCGAAGCGCTCGCGGTGATCGGCGCGCACGCGCGCGCCAGCGGTGCGCGGCTGTGCGTGCTCGGCGAGCACTTCGGCATGCGCTCCGTGCAGTGGAGTGCTGCCGGGGCGCGCGGTCGGCTGTGGCTGCCCGATGGGCGCGCCCTGCCGTTCCTGTTGCCCGGCGCCGCCGCGTTCGAGCTGCCGGCGCTGGCGCTCGCCGCGGCCGCGTTCGCGCACCTGTTGCCGGATGCGACACTGCAGCTGGACCCCGCACCGCGTCCGCAGCTGCCGTGCCGGTTCGAAGTGCGGGCCGAGCCCGACGGCGAGGTGCTGGTGCTCGATGGCGCCCATACCGAACAGTCGCTGCGCGCGGTCGCGGCGGAGTTGCAGCGGCGCTGGCCGGGCCGTCGGCCGGCGGTGCTGTTCGGCAGCGCCACCGGCAAGCGTTGGCGCGAGGCCTTGAGTGCGCTGTTGCCGGTCGCCGATAGCTTCGTCGTCACCGAACTGTCGGGCACGACCAGCGAGGATCCGGCGGCGATCGCCGGCTTCCTCGCTCGAGCGGGTGCGCGGAGCGAAGTGGCGAGCGATGTCGCGTCCGCGCTGCGCATGCTGCGCAGCCGGCCGGGGCCGCGGCTCGTCGTCGGTTCGTTCTACCTCGCCGGTCAGGTGCGGCAGCTCGTGGCAGCCTCCGTCCCCGACCGCCCACGATGAACGACCAGCCTTCTCCGCACGGATCCACGGCCGCCCCGGTGTTCGTCGAGGACGTGTTCCTGACGGACGTGTTCTTGATCAAGGGGCGATTGCCCAACAAGACCAAGCGGTTGACCAACGTGCTCGAGGACTGGAACCGCGCCTACCTGCCGGTGCACGACGCGACGCTGGTATCGCTGCGCACGCGCGAGGTCATCCGCACGCCGACGGTGATGGTGCGCATGGGCGAGGTGATCCTCGCGCACGAACTGGTCGAGGTCGCCGGCGACGAGGCCATGAAGCGCCTAGCCGGAACGGTCGACAAGCCGGCGCGCATCCGGGCCTTCTACAACGGCGCCACGCAGTTCGAGATCGCCGGGCAGATCGAGCCGGGGGCCTACGAGTCGGGCACGATCGGCAACCGCAAGTTCTTCATCATGCAGAAGCCGGTCGTGCGCGGCCTGGATCTGCAGCACCCCGAGTTGGCCCTGCTGAAGGGGCTCGACTACGCGATCCTCAAGAAGGATCGCATGGCCTACGTCTACGACTTCGGGTAGCGCGCGGTAGCGCGCGTCACTCTTCGTCTTTGCGCGCCGGCTTCGCCCGCTTCAGCGACCGGAAGTTCGGCTTGCGCACGAAGACCTCGTCGCGTTCCTCGGCCGGAATCGCCGCATCGCCCTTCGACAGCTGCGCGCGCAAGGTGCGTGCGACTTCGCGGCAGGCGGTGCGATCGACGTGCTCGCTGTGGATGCTGCGCAGGAACGGTCGCTCGTTGTCGGGGCCGACGAAGCGCGAATGCACGACGTGCCACTGGTCCGAGGTGATCGCGGGGGCGCCGCGATCGGTGACGACCTCGCGGATCATCGGGCGCCCGGGGCCGCGGCGGTCGGCGGGGTCACCGGCAGGCCGCCGGTGGTGCCGCCGAAGCGCGACTTCGGGGCGTGGGCGATCGAGATGCGCATCGGCTTGCCGTCGAGGTCCTGGCCCTGCAGGCCGGTCATCGCCGCGGTGGCGGCTTCGGGCGACGCCATGTCGAGGAACGCGAAGCCGCGCGAGACACCGGGGTCGCGGCTCATCACGAGGCTGACCTTCGCGACCGTGTGGCCGGCCTTGGCGAAGGTCTCGGTGATGGTCGCGGCGGAGGTGGTGACGGTCAGATTGCCGACGTGGAGGCGATGGTTCATGCAGTTCCGGAACAGGGGCTTGGTTGCCGCGCGGATCCAGGCAGGGCAGTCCGCGGACCGCGACTGCCTTGCGGACGCGCCAACCATCGCAAGCACCCGAGATGACCCGGACCTGCAAGGGGAAGCAGTGCGTTCGCGCAGCTTGGCGAATGCACAGTCCATTCGGGAAGCGGAGTAGGCCAGGACCGGCGGTCCTTGAAGGGCCAAACGCCTGCTTCCAGGCCGACAGAGTAGCAGGCGGCGGGGTTCCTGGCCATCGCCGAGGCTGTTCTCGGGCTCGCGGCGCCGAATGGCCGTCAGCCTTCCGCGGCACCGCGCCGGGTCGTTGTCGGTAGCACCTGGGCACGCGTAGTCTCGCGCTTCGCATGCCGATGTCGTTGCAGCAGCGCGCGCCGTGGACCGTGCCGATCGCGGCGGGGCCGGTCGCGCCGTGGTTCGATCGCGCGCTCGCCGCGGCCGTGGCGCTGACCGCGTCGGTGTGCTTCGGCGCGCTGGCGCGCATCCAACCCGACCATCGGGGCCACGGCACGCACGAGCAACTCGGCCTCGAGCCGTGTGGTTGGCCGCTGCAATACGGCATCCCGTGCCCGACCTGCGGTTGCACGACGGCGGCCTGCCAGCTGGTGCATGGCCACGTTCTCGCCGCGGTCGTGACGCAGCCCTTCGGGGCGGCGGTCGCCGCGGTCGGCACGCTGCTCGGCATCCACGCGACGCTGTGCCTGTTGCGCGGCCGTTCGTTCGTCGACCTGCTGGTGCGCATCCCGTTCTGGCGCTGGGTGTCCGGTGGCGTGTTGCTGCTGCTCGCGTCGTGGGCCTACACGTACGCGACGTGGGGCAAGCGATGACGGGCGTGGTGCGCATCGCGCGCGATGCCCAGCCGGAGATGCCGTGGGCGAATGGCGGCGGGGTCACGCGGCAGATCGCGATCGAACCTGCCCATGCGACGTTGGCTGGCGGGTTCCATTGGCGCGTCAGCCGGGCGCGCGTCGCCAGCGATGGGCCGTTCTCGATCCTGCCCGGAGTCGACCGCTCGTTGTGGTTGCTGGCAGGGAACGGCGTGCGGCTCGATGTCGATGGCCGCGAGGTCGTGCTCGCGCAGCCGCTGCAGCGCTACGACTTCGCCGGGGAGGTGCCGATCCGTGCGTCGCTGCTGGCCGGGCCGATCGAGGACCTGAACGTGATGACCGCGCGCGCGCACGTGCGCGCCAGCGCGCAGGTGCTCGAACTCGCGCGCGATGGCCGGCACGAGGTCGCGTCGGCACCGCAGCGGCTCGTCGTCGTGCTCGCCGGTGCGGTGCGCTGCGCCGATGCCGAGGCGAGCGCCGGCGATGCCCTGCGCAGCGATGGCGTAGCGCCGTTCGCGGTGCAATGCGCGGTCGCGCCGTGCCGGCTGCTCGTGTGCCGGTTCCTGCCGGTGTGAGCTAACGCCGCGGTCGGCGGCGACCACCGCCGCGCGGTGGGTTCTTGCCGCCCTTCTGGCTCGGGCGCTCGGCGGCCAGCGCTTCGGCCAGCATCGTGCAATACGAGCGGTAGCGCGTCGGTCCGATCTCGCCGCGCGCCACCGCCGCCTTCACCGCGCAGTGCTCTTCGCCGTCGTGCAGGCAGCTGCGGAACTCGCATTCCGGCAGCTTCATCGCGATCTCCGGGAACAGGAACTGCAGCTCCTGTGAGCCGACGCAGAACAGGTGGAAGTTGCGGATGCCCGGCGTGTCGAGCACATGGCCGCCGCCCGGTAGCGGGATCAGTTCGGTGTGCGTCGTGGTGTGGCGGCCCTGGCGGATGTGGTTGAGGTCGCCGGTGCGCAGCGTGACGCCGGGCACGATCGCGTTCAGCAGCGACGACTTGCCGGCGCCCGACAGACCGACGACCACGCTGCGGTTCTGGTGCAACAGCTGGCCGAGTTCGTTCAGCGTCGCCTCGGTGGACTTGCCGGGCACGGTGCAGGTCGCCAGCACGCGGGCGCCAGAGTGCGCGTAGACCATCGTCCAGTGCGCCGTCAGCTCGGCATCGAGGTCGACCTTGCTCAGCACCAGCGTCGCCGGAATGCGCTCGCGCTGTGCCGCGGCGAGGATGCCGTCGACGAGTTCGCTCTGGAACGGCGGCGAGGCGACGCTGGCGACCGCCAGCACGTGCGTGATGTTGGCGGCCAGCACTTGGGCCTGTTCCTCGCCTTCGGCGGCGGCGCGGCGATGCAGCTGCGAACTGCGCGGCAGCACCGCATCGATGGCCTTGCCGGTCTCGTCGAGCACGATGCGATCGCCGACCGCGAGCGGGCGCCGTTCGTGCGAACGCGTCTCGAACAACTTGCCGGCGAGCGGCAGCTGGTGGCGCACGCCATCGACCTCGACGTGGCAGACCTTCGCGTCGATGCGTAGAACGAGACCTTGCTGCGATGACGGTTGCATATGGAACGCCGGTGGTGGGCAGGTTGGCGCCGAGTCCGACCGGTGCATTGCATCTCGGCAACGCCCGCACGTTCCTGCTGGCATGGCTGTCCGTTCGCTCGCGCGGCGGGACTCTACTGCTGCGGGTCGAGGACATCGATGGCCCGCGCGTGAAGCCTGAAGCGACGGCGCAGGCGATCGAGGACCTGCGCTGGCTCGGGCTCGACTGGGACGGTGACGTCGTCGTGCAGAGCGCGCGGTTGCCGATGTATCGCGCGGCGGCCGAGCGGCTGCTCGCGGCGGGGCTCGTCTACCCGTGCGTGTGCACGCGCAGCGAGATCGAGGAAGCGGCGTCGGCGCCGCATGAAGTCGGGGCCGATGGGCCGGTGTATCCGGGTACGTGCCGCGGCAAGTTCCTCGATCTCGCGGCGGCGAAGGCGGCGACCGGTCGCGACGCGGCGCTGCGGTTCCGTGTCGATGCCGACGCGGTGCCGTTCGTCGATGGGTTCGT
>CAMAUH010000077.1 GCA_945861365.1 Candidatus Kuenenia stuttgartensis | reverse complement strand
TGGGCGGTTGGTCGCCTTTCAGCCGCCGAGCAGCGTGATGCCCTCGTGGGCGAGTGCGAGCAGTACGCACGCGGCCGCGTCGGGGCCGTGCAAGGCAACGGGCGCGTGTTCGCTGCGATCGCCGTAGACGACGAAGTCGCCGGCGCGGTGTTCGCCCTGGCTGTCGCGGTAACCACCCTCCAGCACCAGCACGTGTTCCTCGCCGTGATGGCGATGCTGCGGGTAGCCGCAGCCGGGCTCCATGCGGATCAGTGCCAGCACCCGACCCGTGCCGCGGTCGCTCGCATAGAAGTGGATCGCCACCCCCGGGTAGCGGGATTGGCGCCAGGGCACCGCGGACAGATCCATCGTTGCACGCTACGAATGCGTTGCGGTGGCGGCAACGCCGGCGCGTGCCTCGCTCCAGCTGCGGTATGGTTCGCCACCAAGATGTCGTCGCCGCAAGAGAGTTGGTCGATCTCGATCGAGAAGGACTACCTGAAGTTCAGCGCAGCCCATTTCTTGATCTTCCCGGACGGGTCGGCGGAGCGGCTGCACGGGCACAACTACAAGGTCTACGTCGACCTGCACACCGAGCTCGATGCGCATGGACTCGTCGTCAACTTCAAGGAGATCAAGCCGCTGGTGCGGGAGCTGTGCGACGAGCTCGACGAGCACCTGCTGCTGCCTGGCCAGCACCCGGTGCTGACCGCGGTGCGCGTCGGTGGTGATTTCGAGGTGCGCTACCGTGAGCGCCGCTACGTGATCCCGGCGGACGAGGTGATCGTCTTGCCGATCGGCAACAGCAGCGCCGAGAACCTGGCCGCCTGGTTCGGCCGCACGTTGCGCGAGCGCATGCGGGCGAAGTGGCCGACCCTCGAGGTGCGGCAGCTGTCCGTTGGCATCGAGGAGACGCCGGGCCAACGTGGCATCTGGACGCTGCGCGAGTAGCTGGGACTCGGTGGGGTTCTGGCGTCAGGCGGAGGCTTCGGCGCGTCGGTAGCCGTGCAGCCAGCGCGCAGGCCCTTCGCCGAGGTTGCGGACCGTGTGGCGGGTGCCGGCGGGGATCAGCAGTTCGTCGCCGCCTGTCAGCCGCAACGAACGGCCGTTGATCTCGATCTGGCAGCAGCCCTCGAGCAGCAGCACGAGCTCATCGACGTCGTGCAGGAAGTCATGCCAGACCTGATTCGGTGGATCGATCCACAGGTCACAGCTGAAGCCTCGGCCTGCCCAAGCGTTGCGAACGGCATCCCGATCGATCTTGGTTGGTTGCATCGGACGCTGGTGGGTTCCCTCGGTCGCCAATCGCGCTGCCCCGAAGGCAATTCGGGGTGCAGTCTTCTGCGCAGATGCCGCAGCGTGGTGCTGCTGCGGTGGGCCGAATGAGATCACGCGCGCTCGCAAACGGGAAGCAGCCATCACGATTTCGTGCAGGGGGCACGACGTGATGCGCCGGCAGGTTCCCGTTGGGTGGTGCAACCGGCCCATCTCCTAGTCCGGATGCGGCGAGAGTAACTGCCCCCGGAAAGACACCGAGGCTGGCAGGGCCAGCCTCGGAGGGGAGATGGCGTCTGGCATGGGCAGACGCCGGGGGATGAGCCCCGTCCTCGGGACCTCGCAGCAAGCGCGAGACGTGCTGGCCAGCTCGCTGACTGGCTAGCGGCACCTAGGGCTTGCGCCCTGGAACAGACCCCTCTGATTCGCGATGCCGTCTCGGCGTCCGAGTGCTCGCTACGGGATCCTGAGGACGGGAAAGAGCCCCGTGGAAAGGCATGGTCTCCACGGAACGCACCTTGGACGCGCGCGCGCCTTCCCCAGGTTCCGTCGCGCAGCAGAAAAACCAACCCCGATCCCCTGCGCTCGTCATCCCGGGACTGATCCAAGGAGTGTGGAATGGCCCGCCAAACCCGGGTTTCGAGGGCCCTGGAGCGGGGCATCCACACGCAATGGATCAGTCCGAGGCTTGGGCGCGCCCTTCGGGCTGGAGCACTCAGGGCAGGCGCAGCGGCTGCGGCGTGCCAGTGGTGGCCATGTTGCGGATGTGGGCATGCACCTGCATCGCCCGCTGCACGCACTGGTCGCTGTTGTGGTACTCGTAGCGCCCGAAGCGACCGAACGTCAGGTAGCCGCTGTCGTCGAACCACTTGCGAACGCGACCGATGCGGTCCTTGAACGCCAGGTCCTGGTAGATGTAGGCGTACTCGTTGTTGCACCACTCGGTCAGCACGACGTGCTCCGGCCGCAGGATGCCGGCTCGCCCGAGCGCCCCCGTCACGTCGCGCAGCCACTGGGCATCCGGGCGCAGTTCGCCGCGATGGGTGACTTCGGCCAGGAACGAGCCGTGGCCAGCTGGCGCGTTGTTCGGTGAGTAGTTGCTGAAGTAGGTGACGCGGTTGGTCGGCCCCTGCTCCGGGAACGGCAGGTAGATCCAGCTGAGGTCGGGCAGCGGCTCGTCGAGCTTCACGCCGATCATCAGGTTGATCAGCGAGATCGGCCGCAGCGCGCGGATGTCGGCGCGCACGGCTTCCGGAATCTCCGCGAACGCCCCTTCGATCTGCGGCAGCGGAACGGTGTTGACGACCAGGTCGAATGCCTCGCCGTTGACCGCATAGCCAGAACCGCGCCGTTCGACTCGCTGCACGGCGACGCCGCACTGCAACGTGAACCCGCCGCCGTCGACGGTGCCGCGCACCATCGTTTCGAAGCCGCCGTGCTTGGGGAACCAGAACACCGATTGGTGCCCGTAGCCCTCGGTGTCGATGCCGATCGCCGACTTGACGATGTCCTCGATCGGCGCTTCCGGCACGCGGCCGGCGACCCAGTCGCTCGCCATCGTGCGCAGGTCGCACTTCCAGATCTTCTCGTTGTACGGAACCATGAAGTGGCGCGCGAAGCCCTTGCCCATGCGCCAGTCGATCCAGTCGCCGAAGTTCGTCGGGCACGGCACGCCGCTGCGCCGCGTCGCGTAGGCCTCGATGTAGCCGGCCAGGCATTCGACGATCGCTTCCTTGGTCAGGTGGCCGACGCCGTTCTCGAACGGGTAGGGCACCCAGCGGTCGTGCCAGCGGATCTTCGTGTTGCGGACCGTCCGCACGGTGCCGGCTTCGCCGCCGCAGCGCTGCAGCTGCCAGTCGAGCACCGGCTTGTCCTTGCTGAACAGGATGTGGCCACCGGCTTCGTCGAAGGTGAACTCCCCGTAGCGGCGGCTCTTGCACAGCCCGCCAGGGCGTTCTGCCTTCTCGAGCACGACGACGTGGTGGCCGTCGGCAGCGAGCATTCGAGCGAGGGCGACACCGGAGATGCCGCCGCCCAGGATGGCGATCTTCACGAGCGAGACTCCAGCTGCTGTCGGTTCACGGGGCGAGAACTCTATACCGCGCGAGCACCGCGGGAAGTGTCAGGTCGGGCTCTTCGGCTCACGGCGAGAACGGTCGAATCGGCGCTGCGACGAAGACATCGGCGCTGCACATCTTCATGATGCGCGGCCTTTTCGTGACCACGACAGAAGCTCCAGCCGCGACTCCGGCGACCAACCCGCGCGAAGCGATGGCGATCCGTTCGCTCGCGACGGTCGCGTTCGCGCTGAACCTGAACACCAACGTGCTCGGCGCGCTGTTGCCGTTCGTGCGCGCGGACCTCGCCGCCGACGACGGTCATGTGTGGTGGATGGTCAGCGGCGCGCCCGCGGGGTCGGCGCTCGGTGCGCTGCTGGTGACACCGATCGCGGCTCGCCTCGGTCGCCGCGGCGCGATGGTCGGCGGCATGCTGGTGTTCCTCGTCGCGAGCCTGCTGCACCTGGTGCCGGCGGGGCCGACGTGGTTGGTCGCCGCGCGCGTGCTGTCCGGCCTCGCGGTCGGCGTCGCCTACGCCGCTGCTTCTGCGTTGGTCGCCGAGATCGTGCCGTATGCGCGTCGTGGCAGCGCGATGGGACGCTTCACCGCCGGCATGTTCCTCGCGGTGCCGATCGGCATGCCGTTGGCGGTGTGGTTGGCGCGCGAGGTGCACTGGTCGACGTTGTTCGCGTTCCAGGCCGTCGTCGCGGCGGCCGGTACGTGGTGGGCGCTGCGGGCGGTTCCCGACGTGCGCCATGAGGAGCCGCGGCGGGCGCTGTTGGCGCCGCTGGGCAGCGGTGCGGTCGTCGCCGGCCTGATCGCGACGATGCTGCATGTCGGCTCGTTCTTCACCACGGTGCAGCTGGCGACGAGCTGGCTCGACCAGACTGGCCGCGTGCGCAAGGAAGACCAGATCCTGCTGTGGGTCGCGTTCGGTGCCGCGTCGGTGCTCGGCAGCTCGATGCTCGGTCGCGTCAGCGACGCGATCGGCAAGCGCAACTTCGTGCTGACCACCTCGGCGCTGCTGGCGGGCTGTTTCGTGCTGATGGCGCGCGAACCCGGCGGCGTGCTGCTGGCGAGCCTCGCCGGGGCGCTGGCCGTGATCGCGGCCGCCCGCACCGGTCCGCTGCAGGCGCTGGTGTCCGGCCTCGTGCCCCCGGCTCAGCTCAGCGGGCTGATGGGACTGCGCAGCTGCGCGATGCAGGTCGGCGTCGTCGCCTTCGCGCTGGGGGCCAGGGAGTTGCCGGCCGAACTGGGCTTCCGCGGCGTGCTGATGCTGGCGGCTGGCTGCCAGGCCGCCTCGTACCTGGCGATCCGCCTGTTCGTCCGCGAAGGCAAGTGAGCGCCGCGCGCCACGGCGCTCAGCGCACGTGGTTCGGGTACTGCCAGCGGCCGAGCTTCGCCAGCGACCAGCGGTAGAAGAACCGGATGCCGCGGTCCGATTCGCCCTTGCCGTCGCCGCCCATCTCGGCGTTCGGGCCGACGCCCATGCGGCCGCGCACGTCCTCCGCATAGCAGCTGCGGAACAGCATCGCGGCGCGCGGTTGGCCGAGGTAGCTGTCCCACAGCTTCTCGAGGCGCCGCTTGCTCTGCACGGTGAACACGCCCTCGTTGCCGCTCAGGTCCTCGTCGGCGGTCTCGGTGTTGACGACGAATCCGGTCGCCGGGATCGGCATCTCCTCGTGCAGCATCTGGATGTCGCAGCCCGGGAAGTCGACCGGCGAGCCGTTCAGGTGGTTCGGCACGATGCCGATCTCGATCGCCGGCGCCTTCGCCTTCCACCAGCCCGCCAGCTTGGCCTTCTTGGCAGCACCGTCCGGCTCGCGGAACACCTCGTGGTCGATGCGCGTCGGGTGGTGGAACTCCTGGTAGAGGTTGACCATCACGTTGCGCAGCCCGCGAGTCTGCAGGAACGCCGCGGACTCCTCGATCGCCCGCTGCACCGCCGCCTCGTCGCGCAGCAGCTGGTCCTTGCGCGGCATCATCAGCACGACCAGCACGACCATGCCGCGCTGGTCGGCTGCGCGCACGATGCGTTCGAGGCGCCGCCCGAACGCCGGGATCAACTTGCCGTCCGACGTGAACGCGTTGGGCCCGGCGTCGACGTCCGGGAAGCCGCCGTTGGTGCCCTGCAGCGCGACGCTGATCAGGTTGATGCCGTGCGCCGCCATGTTGTCGAGGTTGTTGCACAGCCGTTCGGTCACCGCGGGGTTCAGCAGCGCGTTGTTGCAGCGCAGGCCCCACAGCCGCACCGGCTCGCCGCCGAGGAACGCGCGGTCGCCGCGCACTTCGAACTCGCGGGTCGGGGTCGGTACGTTGGCTACGTTGGCTGCCGCGCCGGATGGTGCCGGCGTCGCCGGCACGTGGCGCGGATACTCCCAGCGGCCGACGTGGTCGCGCACCCACTCGTAGAAGAAGCGCACGCCGCGGTTGCCCTGCGTGTCGCCGGCGCCGCCGATCTCGGGATGCGGCGCCGAGCCGCTGTGGTTGCCGATGCCCTGCACCCATGCCGCGTGGAAGAACAGGCCCGCGTTCGGCGCGGCGCGGTAGCGCTCGCAGTCGGCGAGCACCGCTTCGACCTGGCCGGGCACGAACACGCCGTCGTTCTCGTAGGCGTCGCGCTTCTGCATCTCGACGTTGACGACCCAGCCCTCGGTCGGGATCGCCATGCTCTTCTGGATGATGCGCACGTCCATGCCGAGGTAGGTGTCGGTCGTGGTCGACTTCTCGTACGGACACACGCCGACCTCGATGCCGTCGCAGGCGGCCTTCCACCACGCGGTCAGCTTGGCCTTCTTCGCGGCGCCGTCGGGTTCGCGCAGCAGCGGCTGGTCGGCGCGCTCGGTGTGGTCGAACTCGTGCATCAGGTCGACGAACACGTTGCGCAGTGCACGCTTCTGCAGGAACGCGGCGGTCTCCTGGATCGCGCGCTGCAGCGCGGCCTCGCCCTCGAGCGCCTGGTCCTTGCGCGGCGAGCAGACGCCGACGCAGACGACCATGCCGCGGCGGTCGCATTCGCGGACCAGCCACTCGAGCCGCTGCGCGACGTCGGCCTTCAGCGCACCATCGCGTTCGAAGCCGTTGAGGCCGGCGTCCGCATCCGGCCAGCCGCCGTGGCTGCCCTGCAGGTAGACGGCGAGTGCGTTGATGCCGTGTGCGTTCAGCGTGTCGAGCGCGCGCACGTGGCGTTCGGTGACCGTCTGGCTGTACAGCGCGTTGCCGGAACGCAGGCCCCAGAGGTCGAACTCCTGGCCGCCGAGGAATGCGCGGTCGCCGCGGATCTCGAACTCGCGCGTCGGCGTCGGTGGGTTGTCCTGGGCGACGGCGAAGCTGGCCGTCAGCAGTGCTGGAAGGAGGAATGGAGAGCGCATGCGGAGGTTTGGGTGGAGGGGGGTCAGAAGCGATGCGTGCAACCGATCTGGCAGACCAGGCTGGCGGGGGCGCCGGGGTAGATGCCGCGCGCCGAGCGCAGCTCGAAGTAGTCCTCGTCGAACACGTTCCTGCCGCCGACCATGACCGACACTTCGTTCTTCGCGTTGAACGCGTGGTCCCAGCCGGTGCCGACGTTCCAGATGTGGTAGGCGGGCCGCAGGCCGCGCGTGCCGGTCGCGTTGATGTCGCGCGTGTTCTCGGAGTCGCTGTAGGCATTGCCGACGTAGGTGCCGTCGAAGCCGACCCACAGTCCGCTCCGCTCGTGCCGGTAGCGCGCGCCCCACGAGGCGAGCAGGCGCGGCGCGCCGGCGAAGCGGTTGCCGTCGAATGCGCCGTTGGTGAAGCGCGAGTCGTTGAACGACGACGTCGTCCACAGCGAGACACCGGGCAGACCCACGGCCGCGAGGTCGCTGTTCAACCCGAGCTCGACGCCGCGGTGCCGCGACCGGCCGGTGTTCAGGAACGTGTCGAACTGGGTCGGGTCCGCGACGAGACGGTCCGTGTAGTCGATCTGGTAGAGGGTCAGGTCGGTGCCGAGCAGCCCGTCGAGGCCGCGTGTGCGCGAGCCGACTTCGTAGACCCACGCGTACTGCGCGCTGATGTCCTGCGGGTTGTTCGAGATCGAGATCTGCGGCGCTTGTGGGGCCTGGAAGGTCTTCTGCGCGCCGCCGAACAGCGACCAGGTCTCGGTGAGCTTGCGACTCAGGGTCAGGCCGGGCAGCACTTCGGTGAAGCTCTTCTCGACCGCGATGCCGCCGATGCGGTCGCGGGCGTCGATCTGCACGTACTCGAACCGCGCCCCTGGCGTCACCGTCCACTTGTCGTAGCGGAACGCGTTCTCCACCCACGCCGAGCTCGTGTAGTAGTCGTACTGCTCCTCGGTGCGGCGCAGCTGCGCGGTGCCGTTCGGGAAGTAGCGCGACACCGTGCGCGTGATGTCCTCCTGCAGGTAGCGCAGGCCGACGTGCAGTTCGCCGGTGCCGCCACCCAGCGCGTAGGTGTGCGTGATCTGCGGTTGCAGCGCGATCGTGCGCATCGGCCGCGGCGTCGTCTGGAGGAACTGCAGGTTGTTGTTGGCGCCGTAGAACGTCGGATTGCCGAGGAAGAACGTGCGGTTGCCCTCGTAGGCGTAGGTGATCACCTCGAGCAGCGTGTCCTTGTCGAGGTCCCACTCGAGCCGCAGGTTGACGCGGTCCTGGTTGCCCGAGAACCGGTTCTGCGGCGATTGCGTCTGCTTCGGATCGGCGCGATAGCCGGCGAGGTTCAGGCCGTCGGACAGGTGGCTGTCGTCCTCGTACGTCTCGAGCTGCCCGAACAGTCGCACGTGCGGCGCGAGCACGTAGCTCGTCTTCAGCGCGTAGTTCTGGATCGTGTAGTCGCCGCCGTTGCGGAACGTCTCGCCGTCCTTGTAGACCGCTTCGAGCAGCACGCCGAAGGGGCCGGTCGTACCGCCGGTCGCCGCGTAGTAGGAGCCGTTCTGGAAGGTGTCGTAGCGGACGCGGCCGTAGAACGTCGCTTCCTTGGGAATCGGCCGGGTCAGGAAGTTGATGACGCCGGCGACGTTGTTGGGGCCATACCGCACCGCGCCGCCGCCGCGCTGCACGTCGACCGCGTAGACGCGTTCCATCACGAACGGGAACAGCGAGTTGCCCGGCTGGCCGTACGGGGCCGGCGCCAGCGGGATGCCGTCCGCATACATGCCGAGGTTGATCGAGCGCCACGCACCGTCGGCCCCGGTGACGCCGCGCATCGCGATGTTCGGCAGCGAATCCGAACCGGTTTCCTCCTGGATCTGGATGCCCGGCGAACGGCGCAGCAGCGTCTGGATGTTGACCGCGCCGGATTCGCGGACCTCGCGCGGGCCGATCAGGTCGCGGCCGCCCGGGTGGTCGATCGGCACCTGCTCGAGCTGCCGTTCGTCCGTGGCGTTCGACTCGGTGATGACGACCTCCGGCAGGCGCGCGGACGTCGTCGTTGGTGCGCGGGGCGGTGGATCCTGCGCCTTTGCCGCGGCGGTCGGCGGGGACGATGGGGCGGTGGGTGTCTGTGCCGGCAGCCAGCAAGCAGCCGCGGCGATCGCGGCGGCGGTGCGCCGTGGCGCCGGCGAGGCGGTGACGGTGAGGAAAGGGCGGGGCCGGCTCATGGGAGATCTGCGAGGCGGTGCAGGGACGCCGCCTGCCGACCCGCAAGGCAACGCCCGTGCCCGACGTCGCATCGGCGCCGCCTTGCACGGTCTGGCCCTGGGAGCCAGAGCCTTCGCTGCGTGATGGCGATGGCGCTGTGGGGGCCGTACCTGTCACCGATCGATGACGCGGTGCTTCGCTGCCCACCCGAGACGGCCCCGCGCAGCGGGGGCGGACCGCCGTCGTTCGCCAGCGCGGCGCGGCGATGCCCCTCGGCGAGGGCCCCTTGGACGGTGCCCGCCGGCAGCGGGCATGCTCCTTGCCCTTGCGGGCCACGATGCTGCACCCTGAACCGACCGCCGCTGCGCCACGCCGCCGCCCTCTTGCCGCGCGGCGGAGCCTCGTGATCTCGGTTCTGGTGCACGTCGGCGCGATCGCGCCCGTGTGCTACTCGGCGCAGTCCGCGGCTGCCGAACGCTTGCCCTGTGCGTTCGCGGTGCAGGCTTCGATGCTCGAGCACGCATCGGCGCCGGCCGCCCAACCGAGCCTGCCGCCGCCGCCTTGCGAGACCGAGGCGCCAGCGGACCTGGAGCTCGCCGAGCCAGACCTGCCCCTGGCGGAGGGCCCACTCGTCCCGCCGCCGGCGGCTGTTCCGGTGGAGTGCCGCGTGCCGCCTCGCGTCGACGAACGTCTGGCCGCGGTCGCGACGTCGGCGATCCGAGCGCCTCGTCCCGCTGCGGCTCCGCTGGCGGCAGCGGCGCCGGCGACGCCCGTTCCCCCGTTGCCCGAAGCGGCCGCGCCCAGTGTCGCCCAGCAAGACCGCCCGGAAGTGCCGGTGCCGATCCCTGGCCAGAACCCGGAACCGGAGTACCCCGCCGCTGCGCGCCGTCGCGGCATCGAGGGAGTGGTGGTGGTGCGCATCGCCGTCGACATGGCAGGGGCCGCGGCGGACTGCGAGGTGCTGCACACCAGCGGCAGCGTGCTGCTCGATCGGGCCGCGCTCGACGCTGCTCGCCGATGGCGGTTCGAGCACGGTCCTGGCATGGTCGAGCAGGCTTTCCGCTTCCAGATCGTCGTCGCGCGTTGACCGCCGGAACCCTGAGCACGACAGGAACTGTTCCGCATCGGCCACGGGCGCCATTCCTTGCGCGCTCCGCGCGCCCTTTCCGACCACACTCACGGTTTCCATGCCTCGAACGACCGCCGTCGTCCTGTTCCTGCTGACGCTGCTGCTGCCCGCCTGCCGCACCTGGCACACCTCGAACTTCGTCGCCGGCGACGACTACGTGCTGGCGACGCGCGAGGTCGACGGCAAGAAGGAGACCTTCCGGGTGCTCGCGCGCGGCGAGGCGCTGCGGGTGACGAGCGAGCAGAAGCGCGCACGCCGCTTCCTCGGGCTGCAGGTGGTGGAGATCGACAAGGCGAAAGCCGAACGGCGAGGCGTGAAGCCGTACTCGGGCCTGCTGGTCACTGGCACCTATCCGAAATCGGCGGCGGCGGAAGCCGGGGTCGAAGCGGGCGATGTGCTGTTGTCGCTCGGCGAACGCGAGACGGTCTACCTGCAGCACGTGGCGTCGGTCGAAGCCGGGCTGGGGGAAGGCCAGGTTGTCGTCGCGACGGTGCTGCGCGGCCAGCAGCAGCAGCAACTGACGCTGAACGCGCATTCCCTCGAAGAGGACTTCACCGAGACGCAGGACATCAAGCTCGAGGCCTCCGAGCAGCACGAGCGGCCGTTCGCCGGCGTCACGCTGCGCGGCATCCCGGCCGTCTGGTGCGAGCGGGCCTTCGGCACGGCGCGCAACGCGGTCGTGGTCACGCAGGTCGAGGTCGGTTCGCCGGCCTGGATCGCCGGCGTGCGCGGCGGCGACGTCATCGACACCGTCGACGGCCAGCCGGTGCAGAACGTCACCGACCTCAGCAAGCGCATCGCCGAGCAGGGGGCGACCGGGACCACGATGCAGTGGAGCGTGCGGCGCGGGGCCGGTGAGACGCACCAGGCGTCGGTGCAACTCGCCGACTACAGCGGCGAGAGCAACTTCTCGATCCCGCTGGTCGCCTGCTACCAGAACGGCGTCTACCAGGATTCGTGGAGCCTGCTGCTCGGCCTGCTGATGCGGAACAAGAACAGCTACGTCGCCAACTCGTCGATCCGCACCGTGCAGACGCGCAACGTGTTCAGTGCGGTGCTGGGGCTGTTCCGCGTCGAGTCGAGCCCCGAGCAGACCGAAGTGCGGCTGCTGTGGGTGATCCGCTTCGACACGTGAGGTGTCTTGGCGCGTGAGTGGCGGCGCTGACGGCGACGATCGGCGTGTTCTGGGCACCACTCACCGCTGGCAGCCGGCACACCAGTACGTGCTGCGTCCGCCATCCGTCGTGCGTCGCACGACCCCCGCACACCGCCGGCACGCTTCCCCCTCACGCTCGTACACCGCGAGCTCACGCGCGAAGAACCCGGCGTCCTCCGTGACCCCGACGTAGTCGCGGAACGAAGTGCCGCCCGCCGCGATCGCCGCGCGCAGCACTTCCTGCACCGCCATCGCCAGCGCGTCGCATTCGGCGCGCGTCAGCGAGCCGGCGCGCCGCCGCGGCCGCACCGCTGCCCGCCAGCACGCTTCGCTCGCGTAGATGTTGCCGACGCCGACCAGCACGTGCGCGTCCATCAGCCAAGTCTTCACCGACACCGCGCGCCCGCGGCTGACACGATGCAGGAACGCGCCGTCGAACCCCGGCTCCAACGGCTCCGGCCCGAGCTTCGCCAGCAGCATGTGCGTCGTGCGTTCGTCGCCGGGCACCACATCCAGCGCGCCGAAGCGCCGCGGGTCGATGTAGCGCACCAGCCGGTCGCCGAAGTCCATGCGCCAGTGTTCGTGCAGCCGGTAC
>CAMAUH010000076.1 GCA_945861365.1 Candidatus Kuenenia stuttgartensis | reverse complement strand
CAGGTCGCGCGCCACAGCGTCAGCGCCACGACGAGGAACAGCAGGTCCGTGCGGGCGAGGACCGCCAACAGCGACAGCACGCCCCAGAGGCCGGCATGGCGGCGGCGCCACAACCACAGCAGACTGGCGAACAAGCACGCCAGCGCCGTCTCCTGACCGTTCTGGCACTCGCGCACCAGCAGCGGCTGGCCGAGCCACAGCAGCGCGACGCACGCCCCAAACAGCCGATCCCGGCAACTGCGCCACCACAGCAGCGCGGTTGCGATGTGCAGAGCGACGCCGAACCAGGCGGCCAGCAGCGGCAGCGCGGCAGCACCGAAGCACGCCGCGAACGGCACCAGCAACAACGACCACAGCAGCTGCACGCCGCTGGTCGTGGTGCCGTCGCTGACCATCGGCCCGTGCCCGGCTGCCACGTTCGCGGCCCACGCGAACTCGTAGAACGCGTCGTCGCGCAACCGGTTTGCCGCCGTCGGGTCGAGCTCCAGCCCACGGCAGCCGAGCAGCGCAGCGACGAGGCAGGCCACCAGCGCCAGCATCCGCAGAACGCGCGCCCTGACAGCGGTGCGGGAAACGTCGCGAAGGGAGGTGTGCTGGCGCACGCGGGGGGATTCCACCCGAGGACGCGTCCGGCGCCAACGATCCCTTCACGAACGCTGGCGCGCCACGGCCGGTCAGAACTGCGGGCGGTACTGGTCCCACATGCCACCGACCCAGCTCGACCACGACTTGGTCCAGCCCGAGGTCTCGACCTGCACGTAGCGATCCGTGTAGTCGAACAACACCTGGTGATTCCACGCGGTGCGCAGGTTCATCATGCGCGCACACAGCACCGCACCGATCCAGCCGTTCGCAGTGCAGCAGAGGCGATAGGAGTTGGCGGTCCAGCTGACCGTGTCGTTGTTCGGCCAATCGACGTGCGCAAAGCCGAACTCCGCCAGTCCGACGTCCGTCGCCACATAGCCGCCGAAGCCCCAGTTGATGACGTTCGGCGCCGTCTGTTGCACGGTGAACGTCTGGCAGTCCTCGCCGAAGTACGCGGTGGACGTGCCGTTCAGGAAGCGCTGCGAAACGTAGTTCTGGCCGACGGCCAGCATGTTGGCGTCGCCCAGCAGGGCGCCGGCGAACAGGATCGGCAGCTTGCGGCCCGAGCCATGGCCACCGGTGCCTTCCCAACGGCAGCCGTTGCTGATGTTGCCGTAGCAGTCGATGCCGATCTGCACCAGCAGGGTGGCCAGCTGCTTGCGAGCGGCGAGCGGTGCGTTGGTGTTGCACATCAGGGCCGACTCGTTGAACAACGTCGCCATGTCGCGACCGTAGTCCGGCATGTTCAGCACCGGGTGCATGTAGCGGCTGGTCCAGCCCGGCGTGTGGTCGAGCCAGGTGCGCGCCAGCTTCGGCAACTGCGACGCGAACGTGGGCATGCCCGCCGCCGGCGGCAATGCCTGCAGGCGCGTCAGGTCCAGCATCTGGTCGTCGTAGCGCACGGTGTGGTCGGTGCCCGCATAGGCGGGACGGAACGATCCCACCGGCGGGATGCTGGCCAGCACCGTCAGCACCGAGCAGGTCTCGATCTGCGGCAGGTAGGCGGTGTTGGTGTTGCTGATGACCTTGATCAGGCTCTGGTTCGGCTGCAGCGTTCGCGGGCTGGCTGCCGACAGGTTCAGCGCGACGTTCAGCGCGTCCCGGTACATCGCTTCGTTGCCAGGGCCGTACAGCGCCTTGTCGTAGCCGTGCAGACGCGTCGACGGATCGGGGTTGATCATCGCCCCGTTCATCACACGGCTGTTCACCGTCACGCACGGCGGCGACATGCCGGTCAACACCGCGGGGCCGACGACGAACCAATCGCCATTGACGAACTGGCCCGCCAGCACCGGCTGTGCGAACTGGAACGTGATTCCGTACTGGGTGATCGACTGCACCAGCGACGCCGGCGTCGGCAACGGGGCGATGCGGGTGTCGAAGCCGCGGCTGATGCCGACCTCGGCACTGTTCAACCCCGGCTGCTCGAACATCGCCTGCATGTAGAGGCGGCGCGCCGCCAACACCGGATCGAGCGGCACGGTGAACGTTGCCGCCGCCGTGCCGGTGCCGGTGCCGAACAGCAACCGCCCCTGCGGTGCGACCAGCAACTGGCAGCCCGGCATGCCGAGCGCCTGCAGGCCGAGCGGCAACGGCGTCCCCCACCAATCCGACTTCGAATCGCCGAGCAGCAGCATGCCCAATTGGTTCGGCGGCAGGTTGGCCACCTGCAGCGTGCTCGCGTAGCCAGGGCGGAAGGCAGGGCTCACCGACAGCTCGGCAGGCACACCGCCTTGCCCGCCACAGCCGTTGCCGAACGAGACACCCGCGCCTTGCGCGGACAACGACGCCAACAACAGCGCGCCGACGAGAACCTGACCTGGGAAACGCATTGCGCGCCCCTTACGCGCCCGAAAAGGCGGTGCGGCGGGCTTTTTCCCAGATCGCGTGCAACGCGCACGAATGTGGAAAGCACATCACAGCCGACTCGGGGAAGATGGTCCGCGCTGCAGCGTCTGCGTCGCTTCCGCGCGTTGTCGATGCGGCTCCTGCTCCGCCCCATCGCAATCCGATTCCCCTTCTCCGCAGCGACAGACCCCACCGACGATGAACCGACGACTGCTGATCGCGAGCACACTCGCCACGCTGCTGCTGGCCATCGCTGTCTGGGCCTGGCAGCAACCCCATCGGCAACCCACGCCAGCGTCGACCCAAGCACCGAGCGCGGCCCCGAGTTCGCCGACCAACTCGGCGCCAGCAGCACCGGCGATCGCAGCGACGACCAGCCCTGGCAACAGCGACCGCAGCGACGGTACGCAGCTGGCACGCGAGCCGGCGCCATCCACCGCGATGACCAGCCACCCGCAGGGGCTGCGCGGCCTCGTGGTCGACGTGGCGCAGCAGCCACTGGCCGGGCTTGCGGTGCACCTGGCCGAGAGCGCCAGCAACGAGCCGTTCTCGCCGGACCTGCTGCAGCAGCAGCGGCACGTGTTCGCGCCCCTCGCCAGCACGACGACCGCGCTGGACGGCACGTTCGCCATCGGCCTGCCGATCGCCCAGGACAAGGTCTACGAGGTCTACGTGGTCTCGCCGGCGCATGCCGCCGCGCGCATCGGCGGCCTGCGCCTCGTGACCATGCAATGGCACGACCTCGGCGCCATCACGATGGTGCCCGGCGCGACGCTGCGCGGCCGCGTGACGGTGGCTGGTCGCAGCGACATCCCGGTGCCGCAAGCGCTCGTGACCGTCGAGATCGGCTCCGCGTTCGCCGACGCGGCGCTGCGCGGCCTGCCAGGGTCGACGCCCGGCCTGATGACGACAACGGCGGCCGATGGCAGCTACGAACTGCAGCACGTGCCGAGCCGCGGCGTCGTGCAGGTCGCGGCCGTGGCCCCTGGCTTCGCACGAGTCCTGCGCAGCGACATCCAGTTGCAGCGCGACGAGCCGACGGTCGTCGACTTCGGCCTGCCGCCGGGCCTGACCTTGGGCGGCAGCGTCACGGACTCGTCGGGAGCACCGGTGCGCGATGCGCGCATCGAAGCCTGGCCGCAGAAGGCGGCCGGCCATGCGCTGATCGGCCGCAGCGACGCCCGCGGCAACTTCGTCGTCGCCGGCCTCGTCGACGGCCCCTACCGCGTGCGCGTGCAAGCCAGCGGCTTCGAAACCTGGCAACAGCTCGACGTGCCGGCGGGGCGCACCGACCTCCTGTGCGCGCTGACGGCCCGCAGCCGCGCCAGCGTGCGGGTGACGACACCTGCCGGCGTGGTCGTGCGCGACTACCACCTCACCGTTCGCCGCTACTTCCCCGAGCACGGCGGCAAGATCGGCGCGCTGGCGGACGTCCCGGACCAGCAGATCCGGCTGGACGGCTTCACCGACCGCGCGGAAGTGCGCGACCTGCCACCCGGCAACCTCGTCTGCGAAGTCGAGGCGAACGGCTTCGCCAAGACCCTGTCGCCGCCGATCGACAACAACGGCAAGGCGGGTGCGCCGCTGCCGCGCGAACATGTCGTCGAGATCGTCCTGACGGTCGGCGGCACGCTGCACGGCGTCGTCGTCGACGAAGCCGGGCAGCCGCTCGCCGGCGCCTCGATCACCACCATGACCGACGGCGCCCTGCCCGACAGCCCCCTGCAGCAGATGCTGGCTGGCACGATGCCGGAGCGCATCACCAGCGTGCGCACCGCGACCCGCGCCGACGGTTCCTTCACGCTGCGCGCGCTGGCGCTGGCCGACTACCAGCTGCTCGCCGAGCACCCGGAAGGCTGCCGCACCATCGTGCGCGCCATCCGCATCCCCACGGCGACCGAACAGCAGCTGCCGCCGATCCGCCTGCCGCGCGGGGCCCAGGTCCAGGGGCGCATCACGCGCGGCGGGGCGGCGATCGTCGGCCAGGCGAAAGTCGTGCTGTCCACCGCCACCGCCGACTCGAGCCGCGACGCGTTGCGCATCGAAGCGACCACCGGACCCGATGGCTCGTACTCACTGCCGCGCCGCGTACCGCCAGGGAATTACGAGCTGCGAGCCGCCGTCCTAGGCACCACCGAGCCGGAAGCCCAGATCTTCCAGCAACTCTTGCAGCTGCAACGCTCCTCGACCACTGTCTCGATCGCACCGGGGCAAACCCTCGTGCAACGCGACCTCGACCTTCCCACCGAACGCTGACCTAATCCCGTGTCCAACGTCGCCAAGATTGCCGTTCCGTTGCTGCTACTGGCTGCTGCCGCCGGTGGCACCGCCTACTACCTGTCCAGCCAACCCGGTGGCGATGTCACGCCGGTGATCGCGCCGCCGGTGCAGGACCCGACGCCGCAACCGAAGGTCGAACCCGCGGCGCCGGAGCCGGTGCGGGCACCCGCCCCGACGACGACGACGGAAACGTCCCGCGTTGCGGCCAGCAGCAACAACAGCAATGCGGATGCGCCCCAGGGCGTGCGCGGTCGCGTGCTGCAGCCCAACGGCACCCCGGCGGCCAGCGTGCGCGTGCTGCTGCTGGAGAGCGCTGCGAACAACCCGATCGAGATGTTCCTGAAGCAGAAGACGGGCCGGATCACGCCGCCGCTCGCCGACGTGCAGACCGGCCAGGACGGCACCTTCCAGCTCGGCCTGCGCCAGGTCGGCAAGGCGGTCGACTTCCGCGTCGTCAGCGAGGAGTTCCCGGAAGCCAGCCAGCAGTCGATCAAGGTGCGCGACGGCGATTGGTACGACATGGGTGACGTCCGGCTGGAGGCCGGCGTGCTGGTCAGCGGCCGCGTCGTCGACCAGAAGACGAAGCAGCCGATCCAGAACGCCAACGTCTACCTGGTCAATAGCGCCCAGTCCTACGCGATGGTCGCGGCCCCCGGCCGCGAACGCGGCATCCCGAGCACCACCGATCGCACCGGCGCCTTCGGCTACCCCAATGCCCCGCGCAGTGGCCACATCAGCCTGTCGGCGGAAGCGGCGGGTTACGCGAGCGGCCAGCTGCTGAACCAGCAGATCAAGCCCGACGCCGAGAACGACTTCACGATCGAACTCGAAACCGGCATGCCGATCGCCGGCATCGTCGTCGATCCGAACGGCAAGCCGATCGCCGGCGCCAACCTGTCGGCCAACGGCCTGTCCAGCAAGACACCGCAAGCCGCCTCGACCGTTTCCGCGAGCGATGGCCGCTTCGAGTTCCCGGCGCTGCGCACCGGCCCCTACCAACTGGCCGCCAACTCGCCGCACTACGCCGACGTGAAGATGCCGATCGTGATGACCGGCGAACTCGAAGTGAAGCTCGTCATGTCGCAGCGCGGCGCCGTGAAGCTGAAGGTGCTCGCCGCCAACAACCAGGCGGTGAAGGCCTACCGCGTCAGCCTGAAGCGCTACTTCGAGAACAGCCCCATGGGCATCGCCAACGTGCCCGAGTTCGGCGACCGCAGCATCAACCCGAGCGACTACCCCGCCGACCTCGCCGGCGAATGGGCGCTGGTCCGCGGCCTGCCGGCCGGCGCGTTCCGCTTCCAGGTCACCGACAACGCGCACGCCAAGACCTTGTCCGATCCCTTCACGATCGAGGAAGGCGGCGCCGCGGTCGAAGTCGTCGTCAAGCTGACGCAGGGCGGCACCATCACCGGCACCGTCATCGACGATCGTGGCCAGCCGGTCGCCGACGCGGCGGTCAGCACCGACCACAACGCCGGGCTCGCTGCCGACACCCCGCTGATGGAGTTGTTCGGCAACATGATCCCGGAGAAGCACACGAAGACGCAGACCCGCACCGACGCGCAGGGCCGCTTCCGCATCTCGCGGCTTGCCTACGCCGACTACATGCTGCGCGCGGCGCACCCGGACTACTGCGAAGGCAAGGCGATCAACCTGAAGGTCGAAGGCGAAGGGCAGGTGGTCGATGCTGGCGTCATCCAGCTGTCGCGCGGTGCGCTGCTGACCGGCGTCACGATGGTCGGCGGCCTGCCGGCCGGCCAGATCAAGGTCACGGTGTCGACGCCGATGACGGCCGACATCCTGCCCGTCGCGGCGCCTGCTGGCTCGCCGCAAAACGCCCCGCCGACGCTCAGCAAGCCGATGTTCAACGCCAACGTGCTCAGCGATGGCGACGGCCGCTTCGAACTGCGCAAGCGCATCCCGCCCGGCACCTACAAGATCACCGCGAGCCGGCAAGGCGGCGGCAATCCGTTCGACACGCTGATCGACATGAAGGAGACCGAGCGCACACTGACCGTGGCACCGGGCCAGGACAGCATCGTCGAGCAGTTCAACCTGACGAAGCGCTGATCATCCCGGGTGCCGCCGGCCGTTGGCGGCCGAGCGGCCCATCGCGGGCGGCGGGTGTGCCCGGCTAGAGTCCCGCGATGCAACGCCAACGCCGCCCGGCCAACTACTGGGACTACATCCGCGTCGAAGAACTGCTGTCGCTGCAGAGCGGCGTCGCCGCCAGCGAGACGGAACTGAGCGACGATGAAGTGCGGTTCATCGTCGTGCACCAGGTCGACGAACTCTGGTTCAAGGTGGTCCTGCGCGAGCTGGTGGCTGCCCGCAACCTGTTCGCCCGCCGCCCCGTTCCCGAGGACGCACTCGCGGGTGCCGTCAACAGCCTGCGGCGCATCACGATCTGCTTCGACCTCGCCGCGCAGCACTTCCGGCTGATGGAGACGATGCGCACGCAGGACTACCTGCAGTTCCGCGACAAGCTGAACCCGGCGAGCGGCTTCCAGTCGGCGCAGATGCGCGAGATCGAAGTGCTGATGGGCCTGCCCGACGAGGACCGCATCCCGTTCGGCAACGAAGGCAGCTACCTCGACGCGCTGAAGAGCCACGATGGCTCGCCATCACCGGCCCTGGCGCGCGTGCAACGGCGCCTGGCCGACCAGCCGACGCTGAAGGCAGCCGTCGATGCCTGGCTCTACCGCACGCCGATCCAGGGCAGCTCCCCGGGCGACCCTGGCGACGAGCAGGTGGTCAGCGACTACGTCACCCACTACCTGGCCGGCCACGAGCAGCTCTACCAGCGCGCGCTGCAGCACGCGGTCGCCGTGCAGGCGTTGACGGAATCGGACCAGGAACGCTTGCGGGCGCGCTATCGCGGCCAGCTCGCGGGCGCCCGCCGCCACCTCGACGCGGAGGACGTGGCGACCGACCATCGGCACGTGGTGCGCCGTCTGCGCGCCGCGATCCTGTTCGTCGACAGCAACCGCACGCTGCCGCTGCTCAGCTGGCCCGGCCAGATCATCGACGGCCTGATCGAGTGCGAGCAGGCGATGCTGGCATTCCGGCAACGGCACGCCCGCATGGTCGAACGCGTGATCGGCCGCCGGGTCGGCACGGGTGGCAGCGACGGCGTCGCCTACCTGGACCAGACTGCCCTGAAGTACCGCGTGTTCACCGAGATCTGGGCCGGCCGCACGCTGCTGTTGCCGCCGGATCTGTGCCCGAGCGTGCGCGACCAGACCTTCTACGGCCTGGCCCGCTCCTGACCGGAGCCGACGCGGATCACTCCGCGTTGGTCTCGCGCAGGTGCTTCTCGAACAGCATCGCCGCGACGCGAATCAGGTCGCGCTCGGTGATGATGCCGACCAGCCGGTGGCCCTCTTCGACGACCGGCAAGCTGCCGATCTTGTGGCGGCGCATCAGCTCGATCGCCTCCAGCGTCGGCGTCGACGGCGTCACCGTGACGGGGTCGCCGATCATGATGTCCTTGACCGCGACCGGCGTACGCTCCGCGCCGCGCATGCCTTGGCCGACGAGGCGCAGCAGCGTGCGGTGCGACACGAGCCCGACCAGCTTGCCCTCGTTGTCCTCGACCGGCACGTGGCGGATGTGCCGCCAATCCATCAGGCTCGCGGCGAGGTCGACGACATCCTCAGGATGCACGGTGAACAGGTCGGTGGTCATGAACTGACCGACCTGCACGTAGCTCTCCTTCCAGCCCTCGAACTCACCGGTGTCGGCGAGATCCCAGGTGTGCACCGGCTCGCCGGCTTCCTGCCGCGACTGCAGCGCGCGCACCAACGCACCCATGCGCTGGTCCTTGGTGCCCTTCTCCCCCATCGCCGACAGCGAATCGAGCACCCAGCGGGAACCCGTGCGGCCGCGCTTGCAGCGCTCGTCGATGATGCCGAGGTAGCGATCGATGTCGCCGCTGTCGACCTTGGCGCTCTCGAGGCCGGCGCGCGCCATCGGCAACAGGACCTCCTGGATCAGCTGCTGGGCGGCGTACTCGCGACCATGGAACCAGGTCAGGTTCGCCTGCAGACCGAGCCGCGCCGCCGCGACGAAGTTGCCCTTCGCATCGTCGAACGACATCACCTTGCTGACGTCGTCGAACTCGTGCGAGACCGCGGCCATCAGGCCGAAGAAGAAGGCGCCGTTCGCCATCTCGTCGACGATGGTCGGCCCGGCCGGGAACGCGCGCGCCTCGATGCGCAGGTGCGGCTTGCCCTCACTGATGCCGTAGCAGGCGCGATTCCAGCGATAGACCGTGCCGTTGTGCAGACGCAGCGCGGTGAGCGCGGGCACACCACCGCGATCGAGCACCGCTTCCGGATCCTCGTCGATGTCGGTCGCCAGCACGACGCGGAAGCGCGCGATGTCCTCGCGGAAGATCTCGAGCACCGAGTCGCGGACCCAGCCGTCGCCGAAGTTGACGCGCGGCCGGCGCCCACGCAGCTGGTGCGCCGCGGAACGGGCATCGACCGACTGCTGGAACAGCGCCACGCGCGTCTCGCGCCACAAGCGCCGCCCGAGCAGCACCGGCGAATTGGTCGCCGCCGACAGCACCGGCGCGGTGATCGCCTGCGCGCAGTTGTAGAGCTTCGCGAACTCGCGCGGCCCGACCTGGAAGTGCACCTGGAAGCTCGTGTTGCACGACTCGAGCATGACGTTGTCGTGCGTCATCTCGAACTCGTCGACGCCCTTGATGCGGAACTGGAACTCACCACCCCGCAGGTGGGAGATCGCCCGGTTCAGCGCCAGGAATCGCGGGTTCTGCACCATCGACGCCAGCGTCAGGTCGGAGCGCCGCAGCGTCGGCAGGATGCCGGTCAGCACGACGCCGCCGCCCATCTCCTTCGCCGCCTCGCGGGCCATCTGCATCAGGCCCTGCAGCTCGGCTTCCATCAGCGACAAGCACTTGCCGCCGAACATCTGCGGCTTCAAGTTGCACTCGAGGTTGAACTGCGCCAGTTCGTAGGTGAACTGCGGGTGGCTCAACCGCTTCATCATCGCGTCGGCACCGCACCAGGCACGGCCCGCGCGATCGAGCAGGAACATCTCCTGCTCGGCGCCGATGCGGCGCACACCGCTCTCGAAGCGGTCTTCGTCGAGCATTCGCTCGAGGGCGTGCACGTCGGCCAGGATGGCCTTCATGAACGCGCGCAGTTGATCTTCGGTGAAGCCGCTAGGCAGGTCGTGTCGGCCCATGCTCGGTATGACGGTCGGAGGTGGCGCGGAACCATAGCAGAGGCCATTGGGTTCCGTACAGGAACGCGGCCGTCCGTGACGGCCGCGTTCCGTGATCCTGCCGCAGAGGTGAGCTCAGAGCTTGAGAAACAACCGGTTTCGCAAGCTCTGCGTGGTCGCGCATGCGGCCACAGGAGGCAACCTGAGAGCCTGTACCATCCGTCTTTCCCAGGCTCTCAGCGCACGAATCCGTTGAACATGATCCGCCGCTCCTTGACCTGCGGGTGGTTCAGGTGCACCACCAGTTCGCCCTTCAGCAGGCCCGCCGGGGCCTTGTCGCTGACCTCGAGCTCGACGATCAGCTTGTTGCCATCCTTGCGCGACTTCGCCGACACGAACTCGGCTGCCATCGTCACCTTCTCGAAGGTCAGGCTGGTCGCATCGAGAGCGAAGGCGTCGTTCGGCTCGAACACGACCTCCTTCTTCAGGCTGCTGCCCTTGCGCACGAGGCCCAGCGTCATGAAGCCACCCGGCTTGACCTCGATCGGGCCGACGACCATCGCCTGCACGCGGACCGAGAACGACGACTCCCCGCGCACGTCCGTGTAGAACTTGAGCATCCCACCGCCGGCCGTCTCGCCATCGACCGGGCCGTACTTGCCCTTGATGGTCCAGGTGGTCGCGTCGTTGACGACCGACTTCTCCCAGGTCGCCTGGAAGCCCTTGGCCTCGTCCATGCGCGTGATGGACCAGTCCTTGTGCATCGGCGAGGTCACGGTCACGGTGAACTCGCGGCTCTCGCTCCAGGTCATCTTGTTCAGGTTGACGTCGGCGGGCGCCAACATGAACAACTGCGCGCCATTGGCGTGGAAGTTCAGCCGCAGCTGCGCCGCCGCCTCGTCGGTCGTGTGGATGTCGAGGCTGGCCTGCTTCGCCCCGGTGACGCCGTTCATGTCGAGGTGGACCTCGACCTCGCCTTCACCATGCGGATCGATGGCGATCTGCTGCACGCGCTCGATCTGGTCCGGCTGGCCCTGGACCTTGGTGATCCGCAGCAGCTGGTTTGGAGTCGGCTTCGAGGTCAGCTCGTACAGCCGACCGCCGACCCGGATGGTCGCCTTCGTGCACTGGCAGCTACCGGTGAGGTTGCGCCAATCGATCGCCTTGTCGGTCGGGTTCTTGAAACGGAAGATGCCCACCGCCTCGCCGGTGCCGAAGTGCGTGCCGAGGTCCTGGGAGGTGACCGGAAACCAGGAGTTGCCGCCGGTCGCCGGGTTCGGCACCGCGGTGCGCACGCCGCCAGCTGGGGCTTCCTTGGCGGGCTCTTGTGGCTTGGCTTCCTGGGCGACGAGCAGACCGCACATGGTCACGGCGGCGACGAATCCGAGATGGCGAAGGTGATTCATGTTGGGACGCGCATGCGCCAGGCAAGCCCTGGCAAATCGGGCGCAGGAGTATAGCCATCGGCCTCGCCAAAAACTCCGCGGCAGCGGCTGACAGTTGCATTGCCGGCACCGCACCACACCATGGTGCGATGCGCGCCTGCTCGCTGCCGACCGCGTTCCTGCTGGCAACCCTCACCGGCTGCTGCCCCATGGCCCGCTTCTTCTGCGGGCCGGATCGCACACCATGGGTATCGATCGACCACTCGACCCCGGAAGCGACCGTGCGAACGATGCTCGAGGCATTGCGGCGCGACGAGCCCGAAGTGCTCTACCGCTGCCTGGCCGAGGACTACACGCAGAGCCTCGGCATCGATGGCCTGACCATGCAGCTGGCCTGGCCGAAGATCGTCGCGGCGAATCCCGGACTGCACGTCGCCGGCTACGCCGAGGTTCCCGAGGCGCGGCGCCTGTCGC
>CAMAUH010000075.1 GCA_945861365.1 Candidatus Kuenenia stuttgartensis | reverse complement strand
TGCTACAGCGTTGGTTGCCGCACACCGGTCGCGGTCTGGCGGTCGACCTCGGCTGTGGCGGCGGCCTGCTGGCGGTGCCGTTGGCTCGCGCTGGCGCCACGGTGGTCGGCATCGACTTGTCGCACCGCGCCCTCGCCGCTGCCCGCGCGCAGGGGGTGTCGAGCCTGCATGGTGCGGTCGGGGACCTGCACCATGTGCCCATCGCCGATGGGGTGGCCGATCTGGTCCTGCTGGCCGATGTGCTCGAACACGTCGAAGAGCCGGCGCGGGTCGTGTTGGCAGCAGCGCGCCTGCTGGCGCCCGGCGGTCACCTGTTCGTCAACACCATCAGCCGCACGCTGCGGTCGCGCGTGCTGGCGATCGGCGTCGCCGAGGGACTCGGTCTGGTGCCGCGGGGCACGCACCGCTGGTCCGCGTTCATCCGGCCGGAAGAACTTGCTGCCATGGCTGCCGCTGCGGGTTTGCGGCGTGTGCAACAGACCGGCGAAGCACCGGCGTTGTGGCGAACCTTGCGCCACTGGCGGATCGAACTGCGCGAGAGTTCCGGGCTGGCGCTGGGCTACGCGGCGTTGTTCGCGAAGGCGCCCGATTGACCGCGGGTGGCGAACAGCCTGCGGCTGCTGCAGTTCCCGCTTCTGCACTGCTGCCGGCTGTCGCCGCGCGGCCGTTCCTGCAGAAGGCGCTGTGGGATGCGGGCCTCGCCCTGCAGACTGAGGCAGCTGGTTGGCTGGCGCTGTGGCGCGGACATTCCGTGCCGTACGGCGGCATGCCAACCGGTGGCCTGTTCATGAGCTGTCGACAGCCGATCTACCTCGGCTTCGCGCCGGTGTCGTGGACGGCTCCCGTGTGGTCGCCCGACTGGCTCGCACTCGCGCTCGTTTGGAGCGCCTACTGCGGGCTCGGTCCGCTGTGGAAGGAAGCGCGCTGGGCGCGTCGCTTCACTCCTGAGTTCGCTCGCTACCAATCCGACGTGCCCTACTTCCTGCCGAGACTCCGTCGTTGAAGATCGCCGCCGCCGCCACCGCATTCCCGCCGCACTGGTACGACCAGCGCACCCTGACCGAAGCCCTGGTCGCGATCCTCGATGCCGACGAACGGCTCGCCGAACGCGTGCGTGCGCTGCACGCCAACACCGGTATCGACGGCCGCTACACGTCGCTGCCACTCGAGGCCTACGCCGGCCTGCGCGACTTCACGCAGGCGAACGCGCACTGGCTGCAGACCGCGCTGACGATCGGCGAAGCCGCCTGCAAGCAGGCGATGGAGCGCGCCGGCGTGCAGCCGCACGAGGTCGACATGATCGTGTTCTCGACCGTGACCGGGCTGGCGAGTCCGTCGGTCGATGCGCGCCTGATGAAGCGGCTCGGCCTGCGGCCGGACTGCAAGCGCATGCCGCTGTTCGGCCTCGGTTGCGTCGCCGGTGCCGTCACGGTGGCGCGCGCCGCCGACTTCCTGCGCGGCAACCCGCAGGGCGTGGTGCTGGTGCTGTGCGTCGAACTGTGCACGCTGACCTTGCAGCCGCAGGATCGTTCGGTCGCCAACCTGATCAGCGTCGGCTTGTTCGGCGATGGCGCCGCGGCCGCCGTCATCGTCGGCAGCGAGCATCGCGCGGTGGGCCCGCGCATCTGCGCGACGCGCTCGGTCTTCTATCCCGACACCGAGAACGTGATGGGCTGGGACATCGGCGCGCACGGCTTCCGCATCGTGTTGTCGGCCGAAGTGCCGAACGTCGCGCGCGAGCGCGTGCCCATCGACGTCGACGCCTTCCTCGCCAGCCAGGGCAAGTCCCGCGGCGACATCGCGCGCTGGATCGCGCACCCGGGCGGCCCGAAGGTGCTGCAGGGCCTGCAGGACGGCCTCGGCGTATCGCGCGAGACGCTGCGGTGCAGCTGGGAGAGCCTCGCGCGCGCCGGCAACCTGTCGAGTGCGTCGGTGCTGATGATCCTCGAGCAGACGCTGCGCACGAACCCGGGCGCACCCGGCGAGTTCGGCGTCATGCTGGCGATGGGGCCCGGCTTCTGCAGCGAGTTCCTGTTGCTGCAGTGGTGAGTCCGGCGCTCACAGCGCCTTGATGCGCAGGTTGCGGTAGGCGACCGCATCGCCGTGGTCCTGCAGCGCGAGGCGGCCCTTCGCTGCCTTGCCGAACGGCCAGTCGCGGAACTTGCTCGCCGCGATCATCGCATCCCACTCGGGGCCAGTGCCCGGCGCATCGACGATGGCGGTGCCGTTGAGCCAGAACTTGATGCGGCCCTGGTGGACCAGGATGCGCGCGTCGTTCCATTCGCCGGCCGCGCGCACCGGTGCGCCCTTCGCCGCCACGAGGTCGTACAGCGCGCCGACGCCGTGCTTGGCATCCGGCTTGGCGCCGAGGTCGTCGAAGACCTGGAACTCGGGCCCCGACATGTAGGTCGCCGGGTTGCTCTCGGTGACGTGCCACATGACGCCGCTGTTGCTCTTGCTGGCGATGCGGAAGCTGAAGCGGAAGTCGAAGTCGCCGTACTCCTGCTCGCTGACGAGGTCGCCGCCGCCGCCGCCGGCCGCGTGCACGATCGCCGCGTCCTGCACCGACCAGCCCTGCGTCGGCGCGGCAGTGCCCTGGTAGGCGCGCCAGCCCGCGAGCGAGCGGCCGTCGAACAGCAGCGCGAACCCTTCGGCGCGCTCGACGTCGCCGAGCCAGTTCAACGGCTCCGGCGCCAAGGTCACCGCCCCGGTCGCCGCCCAT
This sequence comes from Candidatus Kuenenia stuttgartensis, assembly GCA_945861365.1. Taxonomy (GTDB): domain Bacteria; phylum Planctomycetota; class UBA1135; order UBA1135; family UBA2386; genus UBA2386. The sequence goes on along the minus strand of CAMAUH010000075.1, from coordinate 9,069 downwards.
TCACTGCCGCGCGCGACGAAGCGGCGCAGCTGCGGGTCGCCCCAGGTGGCGCGCGAGGCCGGCACGCCCTTCCACACGTGGCCGAGCGGCGTGTGGAACACGCGGCCCTTGCCCCATTGCGCGACCGTGCCCATCGGCTCGTGACGGCCGGTGCCGCCGGTCTTCGGATCGCTGTACGCGCTCAGCAGCACCTTGAAGTCGGCGCCGGGCGTGTAGACGAGGCGGTGGTAGAGCTCGTCGGGATGCTGGCGCAGGTCGGCCATGCCGGCGGTGATCGCATGGTTGTGGTCGACGACCGCGACGTCGAACGGGTGGTAGGCGCCGTGGCCGGTGCCTTCACGCCACATCAGGCCGACCATGCGTTCGTACTCGACCCAGCCCGGAAACGCGTTGTTGGCCGCGTGCAGCACGGTGACGCCGACGCCGCCCTCGACGAGCTTCAGGAACGCGCGCTCGGCGTCGTCGCCCCAGCGCTTGCCGTTGTAGTCGAGCACCAGCAGCTGCAGGCCGGCCGGCGGCTGCACGAGGAATGCGGCCGGATCGTTGCGCACCTCGACCTGGAAGCGGCCGGTCTCGGCCAGCGCGCCAGCGATCGTCGGCGCGGTCCACTCCCAATCGTGATTGTTGGCGCCGCTGAGCACCACGGTGCGGATCGGCGGCTGTTGGGGAACGGTCGCGAGAACGAATGCGAGCGAGGCGACGAGCATTCGCGGACGGTAGCGCCGCGGGCCCACGCTGGCGACGTCGCGGCGCTTGCGGTATCACGCGGCGATGCGGCGGTGGGCAGCGGCGGCGATCTCGTTCCTCGTGTTGTGCCCAGCCGGTGCGGCTGTCGCGCAGGCCTTCGCTCGTACCGTGGCGGCCGCGGAGGCGCTCGGTGCCCGCACCGGTGTCGTCGTGTGCGAGAGCGACGGCCACGTCGTCTACCGCAGTCGCGCGACGGAGACGTTCGCGCCGGCCAGCAACATGAAGGTGTTGACCGCGGCCGCGGTGCTGCAGGGCCTCGGCGCCGACTTCGTGTTCGTGACGACGTTCGCATTGCGCGGTGGGCGGCTCGTCGTCACGGCCAGCGGCGACCCGAACTGGGAGCACGAGACGGCGCACGATCCGGGAGCGGTGTTCGCCGCGGTGGCCAACGCGCTGCGGCAACGCGGCGTGCGAACGCTGGCCGGCCTCGATCTCGAAGCGGGGGACTTCACCGGCCCACTGCGTCCGGCTACCTGGCCGCAGGACCAGCTGCAGACCTACTACTGCGCGCCGACCGGTCCGTTCGTGCTCGACCAAGGCACCTTCGTGCTGCGTTTGCACGGTGGCAGTGGCAACCAGGCCAGCGTCGAGCTGGTGTCGCCGCGGGCCGGCTTCGCGGTCCGCAACAACGTCGACCTCGTCGATGGCAAGAAGGGCATCGCCTATGGCGCGATCGACCAGGGCGATGCCATCACCGTGCGTGGCAAGTTCCCGCGCAAGGGCAGTCCGGTGACGATCCGCACCGCGGTCGGCGATCCAGCCAACTGGTACCGCTCCGCGCTGCAGCGCGCGCTGGCCGACGCCGGCATCCGCCTCGATGCGCCGACCACGGTTGCCGACCAGGTCGTCTATGAGCACCGCACCGAACTGCGTTCGGCGCTGCTGCGCATGCTGGAAGACTCGTCGAACTTCGACGCCGAGCAGTGCCTGCGCGTGCTCGGCCACCAGGCGCTACACGATGGTTCGCTGGCGGGAGGCATGCAGGCGTTGACGACGCAGCTGCGGGCGCTGGTCGGCAGCGTTCCGGTCGAAGCCTTGTTCGCCGATGGCTCCGGGCTGTCGAAGCAAAACCGGCTGACACCCGGCTTGCTGGTGGCGACGATGGTGCGGTTGCAGGGCAGCAATGCGGCGCTGCTGCGCGCGTGCCTGCCGGTCGCCGGCAAGAGCGGCACGCTCGAAGGCCGCTTCCTCGGCACCGACCTGGTCGGTCGCGTGCGGGCGAAGACGGGCTGGATCCGCGGCGCATCGTCGCTTTCGGGTTGCGTCGAGCGCAAGGACGGCAGCGTGCGCTGGTTCTCGATCCTGATGAACTACGACCCGAAGGCCGACGGTTTGAATCGGGATCTGAAGCGGCTGCAGGAAGACATCGTGCGCGCGGTCGACCGCGGCGAGAGCAAGTGAACGCCGACCTGCAGCCGTTCCTGCAGCAGGCGCAACGCCTGGCGCTGGCGGCTGGCGAAGAATTGCTGCGCCAGCGGCGGCAGCTCGTCGTCGCCGCCGAGTCGAAGGGCCGCCGCCGCGAACTCGTCACCGCGGCCGATCGCGCCGCCGAGCAGATCGTCGTCGGCGGTCTGTTGGCGGCGTTTCCTCAGCATGCAGTGTTGGCGGAAGAGGGCGTGCTGACCACGCAGGGCGTCGCCAGCAAGGTCGCGGACTGGACGTGGATCGTCGACCCGCTCGATGGCACCACCAACTTCGTGCACGGGTTGCCGCACTTCGCGGTGGCGATCGCCTTGGCCTACCGCAACGTACCGGTGGTGGGGGTCGTGCATGCGCCAGCGCTCGGCGAGACGTTCTTCGGAGCGCGCGGACTCGGCGCACGCCGGCGGTTCGCCGATGGGCGCGAACAGGTGCTCGCGGTGTCGCGCACGCACGAATTCGCCGATGCGCTGCTCGCGACCGGCTTCAGTTACAACCGCAACGAGCCGGGGCGCGACGACAACACGGGGCACGTGGCCGCGATCCTGCCGCACTGTCGCGACCTGCGGCGCTTGGGCTCCGCCGAACTCGATCTCTGCTACGTCGCCGCTGGCGTCTACGACGGCTACTGGGAACTGTACCTGGCACCGTACGACGTCGCCGCGGGGGCGGTGTTGATTCAGGAAGCTGGTGGACGCGTCAGCGACTGGCACGGCGGCGAAGATTGGTTGTTCGGCCAGCAGGTCGCGGCTTCGAATGGGCCACTGCACGGCGAGTTGCTGCAACGGTTGGGCTCTCGGCCTTGAGCGAGGACGGCGATCGCAAACCGGTCGCGTTGGTCGATTGACTTCGCGCAAGCGAACCGTAGTCTCTTCGCCCTTCCACATCGGCCGCAGCACGTGGGTTGCCCCTGGTGCGTGCGACGAGGAATGACCGAACATGGCAAATCCGAAGCGAAAGTTGAGTCGCGCCAGCAAGGGCCACCGCCGTGCCCACTTGGCGCTCGAACGCGCCCAATTGGTGCGCTGCACCCACTGCGGGGCGATGATCAAGCCCCACACGATCTGCAAGGCTTGCGGCCACTATCGTGGCCGGCACATCGTCATCGCCGAGAACGGCTGATCCGTGCCCGCCGCGCGGGGACTGCTGGCGCATTACGCGAAGCAGTCGCCGTTCCCGACTGGCGCCTCGTCGCTTCCGCAAGGACGCGACTGGGCGCTGCTGCAGCGCAGAAGCAACCGCAACTGGAGTAGTCGATGAGCAAGATCGTGCTCGATGCCTTCGGTGGTGATCACGCGCCGCAGGAGTGCGTGGCGGGAGTGGCGTTGGCGATGCAACGTGGGTTCGTCCGGCCGGACCAGGTCATATTGACCGGCCCGAGCGACGGCGTGCTCGCAGCGATGAAGGCGCAGGGTCTTGCAGCGGATGGCATCACCATCGTGGATGCCCCCGATGTGCTGACCGATGACGACACGCCGACGGATGCCATGCGCAAGAAGCCGCGCAACAGCATCGCGATCGGTATCCAGCAGGTGAAGGAAGGGCGCGCAGGCGCCTTCATCAGCGCTGGGTCGACGGGCACCGTGGTGGCCGCAGCCACGCTGGGCCTCGGTTGCCTCGAAGGCATCCGGCGGCCAGCGATCGGTGCGATCATCGAGGGCGAGAAGCACCCGTTCCTGGTCGTCGACGTCGGGGCCAACCCGATGCCGAAAGCGCACAACCTGGCGCAGTACGCGTTGATGGGTTCCGCCTACTACAGCGCGCACTTCGGCATCAAGGAGCCGCGCGTCGGCATCCTGAACATCGGCAGTGAAGAACTGAAGGGCAACCCGCTCGTCCGCGAAGCGCGGGCGCTGATGAAGACTCTGCCGATCCTCTTCCACGGCAACGTGGAAGGCCTCGAGGTCTTCTCCGGCGATGCCCACGTCATCGTCACCGACGGGTTCACCGGCAACGTGTTGCTGAAACTCAGCGAGGGCGTGGCGGAGTATCTGCTGCGCCAGATGTTCGGCATGATGCAGCGAGCTGGCGTCGAACCGCAGAAGATGAAGCAGGTGAAGGCGGAGATCATGCCCAAGGTCGACTTCGCCGAGTATGGCGGGGCCTTGCTGCTGGGAGTCGACGGTGTGGTGACGATCTGCCACGGCCGCTCGCGCGCACCAGCGTTCGCCAATGCGATCCGGTTTGCGTGCAAGGCGATGCAGGCGGAAGTGAATCGCCACATCGTGCAGGCTGCGCGCGCGTCGGCTCTGCCAGCCGCGGACCCGAACGGATGATTTGCGACTTGCGGCCATCAGGTCGCAGTCGCTGCGCGATCGCGTAACCCGCACCGAGATGCACAGCCAACCGCAGGAGTGAGCTCGATGGCAACCTTGATTCCCGTGGGTGTCGCAGGTCTCGGTCGCTACGTGCCCGAGAAGAAGCTCACGAATCGCGACCTCGAGCAGATCGTCGATACGTCGGACGAGTGGATCGTCCAGCGGACCGGCATCCGCGAACGCCGCATCGCCGGCGCAGATCAGGTGACCAGCACGTTGGCGCTTGCGGCGGCGAAGCAGGCCCTGGCGGACGCGAACCTCGATCCGATGGATCTCGACCTGGTCATCTGCGCGACGGTGACCGGCGACCAGCCATTCCCGGCGACCGCGTGCCGGCTCGGTTACGACCTCGGCGCGAAAAAGGCCGGCGGCTTCGACGTCGCTGCCGCGTGCAGCGGCTTCGTGTTCGCATCGCAGGTAGCTGCCGCGATGATCCAGTCGGGGCAACACCGCAACATCCTCGTCGTCGGTGCGGAGATCCTGAGTCGCATCCTCGACTACACCGATCGCAACACGTGCGTGCTGTTCGGGGACGGGGCTGGTGCGGCGGTGTACCGGCCGCTCAGCGAGGCCAAACGTGGCGAGTTCCTCGGCGGATCGATCTGCATGGAAGGTGGAGCCGAAGGTGTGCTCGCGCAGCCTGGCGGCGGCAGTCGCCACCCGGCCAGCAACAGTTCCGTCGAGCAACGCCTGCACTTCATGAAGATGGGCGGGACGAAGGTGTTCCGGTTCGCGGTCCGCGTGTTCGCGGAACTCGTGAACAACGTTCTCGAGAAGTACGGCCGCGACCAGATCGGCGTCATCATCCCGCACCAGGTGAACCAGCGGATCATCGAGTCCGCCATGGAGCAGGTGGGGCTGCCGATGGACCTCGTGTTCTCGAACATCGAGCGCTACGGCAACACGTCCGCCGCCTCGGTGCCGATCGCGCTGCGCGAAGCGTTCGAAGCTGGGCGCCTGCAACCAGGAAAACTCGTCGTCATGCCAGCGTTCGGTGCCGGCATGGCGTGGGGTCACCTGTTGCTGCGTTGGTGATCCCGCCCCGTATCGTTCGTGATCGGTATCGTTCGTGATCCGGATCGTTCGTGATTCTGCGTTTCCACGCGTGACCTGAAAGCCCACTCGCGCAACACTCTCGCCCCCCGACCATGCAGTTCGCAGGCAAGATCGCCCTCGTGACCGGAGCCTCTCGTGGTATTGGCCGCGCCATCGCCACGCAATTGGCTCGCGGCGGTGCCGACGTGTTCTGCACGTCGACGAAAGAGGGTGGCTGTGCCGAGACCCTGGCTGCCATCGCTGCGTTGCCGGCAGGCAGCGGCCCGGCAGGCAGCGGCAAGGCGACGGCGCTGGTTTGCGATGTCGCCGACGCGGCGTCGGTCGAAGCGATGGCCAAGGCGGTGCTGGAGCGGGCTGGCAAGCTCGACTTCCTGGTCAACAATGCTGGCATCACGCGCGACGGTCTGTTCCTGCGCATGGACGCGGCGGACTTCGACGCGGTGCTGACGACCAACCTGCGCGGGACGTTCCTTACCTGCAAGGCGTTCGCCCGATCGATGGCCAAGGCGCGTGGTGGCCGCATCGTCAACGTTGGCTCAGTCGTAGGCTTGACCGGGAATGCCGGGCAGGCAAACTACGCCGCCAGCAAGGCGGGGCTGATCGGTCTGACGAAGTCGCTGGCGCAGGAGTTCGCGGGCCGTGGTATCACGGCCAACGTCGTTGCGCCGGGTTTCGTCGAGACCGACATGACCGCGGTGCTGACTGCGGAAGTGCGCGACGCGATGCTGAAACAGATTCCCCTGAGCCGCTTTGGTGCGGCGGACGACATCGCTCACGCCGTGTCCTTCCTTTGCAGTGAACACGCTGCCTACATCACCGGCCAAACGCTGGTGGTGGACGGCGGCATGACCATGTAGCTACGCTGCGCGGCCGCGCGCTGCGGTCGCGTGGTTCCCCCTGATGTCGGGTCATCCCGACCCTACCGCATCTCCCAAGTCCGTACGAGGCAAGAACGTGTCGAAGGCTGACAACATCGAAGAACGCGTCCACAACATCGTCTGCGAACAACTCGGAACCACCCGAGACAAGATCTCGGCCGAAACGTCCTTCATCAACGACCTCGGTGCCGACTCGCTCGACACCGTCGAGTTGGTCATGGAGTTCGAGGACGAGTTCGAGATCAACATCCCGGACGAGGACGCTGAGAAGATCCAGACTGTCGGTGACGCCGTGAAGTACATCAGCGGCAAGCTGAGCTGAAGTCCGGCGATGGGCGCTTGCCGGGCCCTTTTGTAGCGTTGTCAGGAGTTGCGCAGTGGCGCTGCTCCTGTTCGTTCGCGCACCCGGTTTCGCGCCACCATCTCTAACCACTCCGTGCTGAGGAACCATGGCTAGGCGTCGTGTCGTGATCACCGGGGTCGGGGCGGTCTCCTCGCTCGGCCTCGATCTCGCGTCGAACTGGGAGAACATGCTGAACGGCACCTCGGGTGCCGGTCCGATCACCCGATTCGACACCAGCAAACACACCTGCAAGTTCGCTTGCGAAGTGTGGAACTGGGATACCGAGAAGTTCTTCCCGAAGATCGAGTCCAAGCGGCTCGACAAGTTCACGATGTTCTACCTCGTCGCAGCCGACGAGGCGATGAAGGCGTCCGGCCTGGACATCAGCAAGGAAGATCGCACTCGCGCCGGCTGCATCACCGGCACCGGCATCGGTGGCATCCACGAGATCGAAGCCAGCAAGGTCACGCAGATCGAGCGCGGCGCCGACCGCATCAGCCCGTTCTTCATTCCGAAGATCATGGCCAATGCGATGGCCGGCCAGGCAGCGATCCGCTTCGGGCTGATGGGGACCTGCTACGTGACCTCGTCGGCCTGCGCCAGTTCGAGCCACGCGATCGGTCAGGCCTTCCGCTCCATCCAATGGGGTGAAGCCGAGATCATGCTGACCGGTGGTTCGGAAGCTGCGACGACCGAACTCGGTCTCGCCGGCTTCTGCTCCTTGAAAGCCGTGTCGACGCGCAACGACGATCCGAAGCGGGCTTCACGCCCTTTCGATCGCGATCGCGACGGCTTCGTGATGGGTGAGGGGGCTGCCGCGCTGGTGCTCGAGGAGTACGAGCACGCCAAGAAGCGCGGCGCCAACATCCTCTGCGAAGTGCTCGGCTATGGCTCCACCGATGATGCCTTCCACATCACGGCTCCCAACGAAGACGCCGATGGCCCGAGCCGGGCAATGCAGCAGGCGCTGCATGATGCCAACCTCGCCGCGGACCGCGTGCAGTACGTCAACGCACATGGCACCAGCACGCACCTGAACGACAAGATCGAGTCGGCAGCGATCCAGCGAGTGTTCGGCCACCACGCCAAGAAGCTGTGCGTGTCGTCGACCAAGTCGATGGTCGGCCACCTGCTCGGCGCATCGGGAGCGATCGAACTGGTCGCCACCGCGATGTCGATCAAGCACGGCCAGGTGCACCCGACGATCAACTACACGACGCCGGATCCGGACTGCAATCTCGACTACGTGCCGAACGTGGCGCGGGACCTGCGCGTCGACTACGCGCTGAGCAACTCGCTCGGGTTCGGCGGCCACAACACCAGCTTGTTGGTCGGCCGGGTGTGATCCCGCTGCCTTCCACCTCGCCGCGCAGCAGCCGGAACGTGCTGCGCATCGACCTGCAGGAGGGTTGATCTTGCGCACGGTCCTGGCCGGAGATCTCGGTGGCACCAAGTGCCGCTTCGCTTTGGTCGCCGAGGACTTCTCGGTGCACTGCGTGCAACACGTGCCGACAGTGCGCGAGCAGCCGCCGTTCCTGGCAGCGCTCGAACAATCCCTGCGGACGATCCTCGCTTCGGTTCCAGCCGGTTGCGAGCCACCGACCGCGGCGGGCTTCGGGACCGCCGGTGTGATCCCGCGCAACGGGCGCTCCATCGAAGTGGCGCCGAACCTGCCGCTCGACGGGTTTCCGTTGGCGGACTTCGTCGAGCAGCGCTTCCGGCTGCGCACCACGTTGCTGAACGATGGCCGAGCCAGCGCCTTCGGCGAGTTCCTGCGCGGCCACGCAGCTGGCAGCGATCCACTGCTGTGCCTGTTCTTCGGTACTGGCATCGGCATCGGTCTGATCGTCGACGGCAAGCCGTTCGCTGGCGGCAGCAACGCTGCCGGCGAGGTGGGCCACACCATCTACCGACCCGGCGGTCGCCGCTGCCCGTGTGGCGGCCTCGGCCACTTCGAGGCCTACTGTGGTGGGCGAGCCATCACCGAACGCGCCGCTGAGTTGCTTGGCGCTGGGCCGAACGGCGTCTGGACGGTCGGTGCTGTCGTCGCCGCGGCAGCCACGCCAGGGCCGCTGCGGGCCGGTGCCGCGACGATCCTGCAGGAAGCCGAAGAAGCGGCGTGTGCGATGGTCAGCAACTGTTGCACGCTGCTGAACCCGGCCGCCGTCGTGCTCGGCGGGGGTGTGTTGTCCGGTTGGCCGGACCTCGGCAAACGCATCGAGACCCACGTCGCCGCCTCGACCAGTGTCCCGATCCATCGAGGCCTGCGCTTCGTTCCGACCATGGGTGGGTCCGATGCGATCCTGTG
>CAMAUH010000074.1 GCA_945861365.1 Candidatus Kuenenia stuttgartensis | reverse complement strand
TCTGCACGCCGCGCGCGAGCCGCAGTGGCGCGATCGCGACCGCGGCGCGATCGAACCACGGTGGCGTCACAGGCACGCGCCCCGTCACCGTGATGCCGGGCAGCTTCGCGAGCTCCTGCACCTTCGCCACGGGCTTGCTGCCGACGATCAGCAGCCGTGCGTCGGGAAACCGTTCGCGCAGCGCTGGCCAGCACGCTTCCACGAACCAGCACACCCCGTCGATGTTCGGCTCGTAGTCCATCACGCCGGTGAACACCGCCGTGTGCGCATGCCGTTCGCCGTCGCCGGCGCTGGTGAAGTGCGCGACATCGACGCCGTTCGGCAGCACCACCGGATCGACGCCGGGGATGCGCTGCTGGAACAGCGTGCGCTCGACGTCGCTGACCACCAGCGAACGCGCGAACGTGCGCGCGACGCGGTCTTCGAACGCCAGCAGCGTGCGCGCTTCGCGGCCGTAGATCCACTTGCCGAGCGGCCCGCTGACCGTCGCGTACTGGCGCCACTTGTCGGAGTCGAGTTCGGCGAACTGCATCACCTTGGCGCGGCACGGCGTCGTCATCGCGTACTGCGCCATCGACGACGAGTAGACGTGCACGAGGTCCGGCGCGCCGGCTTGCGTCCAGCGCAACATCGCGGCGGTCAGCTCCGGGTGGCGGAAGAACGGCAGCGTCAGCGCTTCGCCGGTCAGCAGCCCGCGCAGCGACGTGATTTTGCGCGTGCTGCGCGACAGGCGCGGTGCCACGACCTCGCGGCAGCGACTGGCCAGGAATGCGACACCTTCGGCATCGCGGTCCTCTTCCTGGAAACAGCCCACGTACACGTCGGCACCGCGGTCCAGCAGGTGCTGCAGGAAGTGCCAGGTCGTGATCCGGTCGCCGCGGTCGGGCGGCCACGGCACGCGCTGGCACAGGTAGACGACCTTCGGTGGCTGGCTGGTCACGGGCAAGTGGTCAAGGTCGCTGGGTGGTGGTCCCGATACAAGCGCGAGGGCTCCGCGGAATGGCACAACAGGCAACAGGTACTTCGACGAACATCCTCGGTCTGGTCAACAGCACCATCGAGCTGCCGACCATGCCGGAGGTGCTGCTGAAGCTGAACGACGTCATGGGCCGCGCCGACGCCTCGGCGGCCGACGTCGCCAAGGTCGTGTCCGCCGACCCGGCGGTGTCGACCAACATGCTGCGCATCGTCAACAGCGCCTACTACGGCCTGCAGGTGCGCGTGTCGTCGGTGAGCCTCGCCATCTCGGTGATGGGCTTCAACATGACGAAGAAGGTCGCGCTGAAGGCGGCCGTCTTCTCGTCGTTCGGCAAGCGGCGCGACAAGATCCAGCACTTCGATCCGGCCGCGTTCTGGCGGCACGCCGTGTTCGCCGGCGTCGCCGCGCGCACGCTCGCGGGGGCCTCCAGCACGTTCAAGGACATGCATCCGGAGGACGCCTACATCGCCGGCCTGCTGCACGACATCGGCAAGATCATCCTGATGGAGAAGGCGGCGCCGAAGTACCTCGCGATGCTGCGCAAGTCGGTGCAGACCGCGCGCGCCGAAGCGGAGGTCGAGCTCGAGGACTTCGGCTTCACGCACGCGGATGTCGGTTCGGTGCTCGCGATCAAGTGGTCGCTGCCGGAGGATCTGGCCATCGCCATCCGTTACCATCACTCGCCCGCCAAAGACCCGTTCCATCGCTCCCTCTCGTCGCTCATCCACCTCGCCGACAGCCTCGCCTGGCGTGCTGGCACGCCCTCCACGGTCGGTACCCAGTTGCCGACGTTCGATCACGAAGTCCACGCCGCGACCGGACTGGATCCGGCCAAGGTCGAGGAACTGCTGCCGCAGATCCACGAGGACTTCGCCGCGTCCGAACTGCCCTGGTGACCGCGGCCTTTCGAGCCCCAGCGACCTAGCGAGGCGCGCATGAACTTCCGCCGCTGGGTCGTCTTCTCGTTCCTGATCCACGTGCTCGTGGTCATGGTCGACAAGGGTGGCGGCCTCGTGCTGTACCTGCTGACCGCGCACCATCCGGCGCAGCACGGCAAGTCGGGCATCACCGCGTCGCTGCCGTTCATCCTCGGTGCGGTCGCCAACCTGGGCCTCGCCACCGCCCTCGTCTACTTCGTGCGCCGCGGCCGCTACTCGGCGCAGGTGTGCTTCGAGACGACGATGGGCATGGCGCTCGGCTGGGGCACGCTCATCGCGACGCTGGCGGGCGTGTTCGTGCTGTACGGGCTGCCGCTGCTGAATCCGGAATGGGTCTCCGACCCGATGGCCGTGATCCCGGTGTGCGCCGCGGTGCCGCTGCTGCTGGTGGCCAGCTACGCGAACAGCACGCAGCTGGCGACCGAGCGCGTGCAGGACTACGGCGTCGTGCACCTGGTGACCGCGCTGGCGTTCCTGCCGGCGTTCTTCGCGGTGTTCTTCTGGTATGGCGCCACGCTCACCGACGACCATGTGCCGCTGTCGGTCGCGTGGGGGCGCCTGTTCTCGACCGCACTGGTGGCGCTGCTGACGCTGTGGATGGTGCGGCGCGTCGTCACGCTGCGGGTGCGCGTGCACCGCGAGTTCCTCGGCGAAGCGCTGCGCTACGGCTGGAAGGCGAACCTCACTTCGACGCTGGCCTACCTGAACCATCGCCTCGACCTGATCGTGCTGTGGTTCGTCGTGCTGTGGCACCAGGCGGACGTCGTCGGCCTGTGGTTGGGCGTGACGTGGAACCACACCGACCGCGCATTGGCCACGAAGGTGGCCGAGAACCTGGCCGGCGTCCAGGTCGCCTACTACTCGATGGCGGTGACGTGGGCGGAGCTCGTGTGGCACTTCCCCGAAGCGATGCGCGACCTGTTCTTCAGCAAGGTCGCCGGCTCTTCGCACGAGCAGGCGCGCCTGCTGACTCCGGTGCTGTCGCGGCTCGGGCTGCTGCTGTCGCTGCTCGGGGCCCTGGCGATCGTCTTCGCGATCGATCCGATCATGCTGCTGATCACGGCGATCGCCCGGCCCGGGGACGACGTTTGGTCGAGCTGGAGTCCGCACGTCAACGACGCGCTGTGGCTGCTGGTGCCGGGCACCGTCGCCTTCACCGTGTCGAAGGTGCTGCAGGCCGATCTGGCCGCGCGCGACCGCCTGCAGACCTGCGTCAACGCGCAGGCGTTCGGGCTGGTCTCGATGCTCGGTTTCGACGTGCTGTGGATTCCCGAGCACGGTGCCATCGGCGCGGCGATGGCTTCGACGGCCTCGTACATGCTGAGCACCGTCTATACGGTGATCGCCTACTCGCGGCAGACGGAGATCGCATGGTGGCGCTGCCTCGTCGTGCATGGCAGCGACTTCCGCTACGTTGGCGAGATCTTCGCGGCGGTCGTGCAGAAGCTGCGGAGGCGAAGCGCATGAACCGCAATGCTCCGGTGACCGTGATCGTGCCGGCCTACAACGCCGCACCGTTCCTGCAGGTGACGCTGCAGTCGTTGCAGCAGCAGACGGTCCAGCCGACGCAGGTCATCCTGGTCGACGACGGCTCGACCGACGACACCGCCGCGATCGCCGAACGGCATGGCGCGACGGTCATCCGCCAGAAGCAGCGGGGCCCGGGCGCCGCCCGCAATCGAGGGCTCGCCGAGGCGACGACCGAGTTCGTCGCGTTCCTCGATGCCGACGATTGGTACGTGCCGGACAAGCTCGAGCGCTGCGTCACGACGCTGACCGACCTGAACGCGGCCAGCGTCGCCACCGACGCGTGGATCGTGCGCGACGACCGCGTCGAGGGCCGCAAGAACCAGCAGCGCGTGGTGCCGACCGCGCTGACGTTGGAACTGCTGCTGCGCGACAACCCGATCGTCTGCAGCACCGTGGTGGCCCGCCGCGCGGCCGTGCTCGAGGCCGGTGGGTTCGACGAGGATCCCGCTCTCGTCGCCACCGAGGACTTCGACCTTTGGTTGCGCATGGCCAAGCGCGAGCCGTTCGCCTACCTGCCGCAGCCGTTGACCTTCTATCGGGTGCACGCCGGCAGCCTGTCGGCGAACTCACGCTTCCTGCGCGGCATCGACCGCATCATGGAGAAGGTCGCGCAGGAGCACACCGGCGAGGTCCACTTCCTGAATCTCGTGAAAGCCCGCCGCGCCGACGTGCGGCTCGACCTCGCGTGGGACCTGCTCGGCGCCGGCCGCAAGCAGGAGGCGCGCCAGCTCATCGCCGAGGCCACCGGCATGGCGCGCAGCTGGAAGGCCCTGCGCATGCGCCTGCGCTGCCTGCTGCATTGAACGCCATGCGCCAGCCCTTGCTCGGAGTCGTGCATCTGCAGGCGCTGCCGTCCGCGGCGCGCCATCGGTCGATGGACTCGCTGCTCGCGGCGGCGCTGGCCGATGCGCGCGCGTATGCCGAAGGCGGCTTCGACGGCATCGTCATCGAGAACTTCGGCGATGCGCCGTTCCACAAGGGCACCGCCGCCGACCCGGTGCCGCCCGACGTCGTCGCCGGCATCGCCATCGCGGCGGATCGCATCCACGCCGCGACCGGCCTGCCGCTCGCCATCAACTGCCTGCGCAACGACGGCGTGGCTGCGCTCGGTATCGCTGCCGCGGTCGGGGCGCGCTGGGTGCGCGTCAACGTGCTGTCCGGCGCCTACGTGACCGACCAGGGCGTCATCGAAGGCGAAGCGGCGCGGCTGTTCGCGTACCGCCGGCAGTTGCACAGCGGCGTGATGGTGCTCGCCGACCACCTGGTCAAGCACGCGAGCCCGCTGGCCCCGGTCGACGTCGCGGCCAGCGCCCGCGATCTCGCCGAGCGCTCCGGCGCTGCCGGCATCGTGTTGTCGGGTTCGCGCACCGGCCAACCGGTCGATGTCGCGTTGCTCGACACCGTGCGCGCCGCGGTGGGGGCGTTCCCGATCTGGCTCGGTTCCGGCCTGTCGCTGGCGAACGCGGCGCTGCTGTGGCCCCGTTGCGACGGGGCGATCGTCGGCACCGCCTGCAAGCAGGATGGCGACGTCGGGCAGCCGGTCGACCTCGCGCGCGTGCGGGCGCTGCGGGCGGCTTGCCCGGTGCGGTGAAGTGGCGACGGCATCGCTGCCGAAAACCACCCGGTGAAGGTCCTGCTGCTCACGCCGTCGCCGTCGCATCTGCATCTCGGCGGCATGGCGACCGTCGCGCGCTATCGCGAAGCGCTGCAGGGCTGCGGCCATCTGTGCGAGCTGTTCGGCGCCACCGGGGAAGGTGGGCTGAAGCAATCGCTCGAAGGCACGATCGGCCGCTTCCGGCCCGACATCGTGCACGCGCACGACGCCGCCCGCACCGGTGTGCAGCTGCTCGGCCTGCGTTCGCCGTGGGTCGTGTCGCTGAGCGGCGAGGACCTGCACCAGGACCTGCTCGACAGCGACCGCGGACCGTTGGTCGGTGAGGTGATGCGCCGCGCGAACCGGGTCCTGGTGCCGACGCCCGAAGCGGCGGCGCTGGTCGAGGAACGCGTTCCCGATGCGGTCGGCAAGCTCGACGTCGTGCCGCGCGCGGCGACCAAGCTGGCGACAACCGGCACCGACCTGCGGCGTTCGCTCGGCATCCCGCACCAGCGCTTCATCGTGTTCCTGCCGGGCGGCATCCGGCCCATCAAGGGCCAGCACCGCGCGATCGCCGTCGCCGGCCTGCTGCGGGCCGCCGGGGCCGATGTCGAACTGATCATCGCCGGACCCGACCAGGACGCGACCTACGCCGCGGCGGTGCGCGCGCAGGGCGGGCAGCAGGTGGGCGTGCGCGTGCTGCCGGCGCTGTCGCGCGAGCGCATGGGCGCTGCCTATCTCGACGCCGACGTCGTGCTGAACACGTCACTGAGCGAAGGGGCGGCGCCGACGATCCTGGAAGCCGGCATGCTCGGCCGGCCGGTGATCGCCGCGGACGTGCCGGGCAATCGCGAGCTGATCCGCCACAAGGAGACCGGCCTGCTGTTCGGCAACGAGGAGGACCTGGCCAAGCAGATCCTCGCGCTCTATCGCAACCGCGCTGCCGCGGGTTCGCTCGGCGTGCGCATCCGCGAGGACTTCCATCGCCGGTTCCCGCCGGAGCAGGAGATCTCGACGCTGCTGTCTGCCTACGCCGCGGCGTGAGCGCGCGGGCGCCGCATCACTGCGGCTTGGGCAACGGCTTCGGCAGCGGTTTCGGCTTGGCCGGCTTCGCCGCGGCTTCCTTCGGTTTCGGCGGGGCGACCACTTCGACGCCCGCCTGCAGGTTGTAGAGGTCGAGCAGCCGCTTGCTGGCCCAGGTCAGCGATTCGACGATCTCCGCGGCGAGCTTGTCGCGCGTGGTGCTGCGGATGCGCGGCGCACCGGCCTTCTGCAGCACGTCGAACAGCGTCTCCTCGTCGTACACGGTCAGCTCGCTGCCGCTGGTGTCGCCGAGCAGTGCCGCGACGCTGGCGCGCAGGTCCGCGTGCGTGCGCACCTGCGGGTGGAACAGGCCGGCGTCGAACAGCTGCATCAGGTCGAGGTGGTTGGTGCTGACGATGGCGCGCACGGCGCTCTTCTGGTTCGGCAGGTCCTCGAGCAGGGCGCTCAGTTCTTCCAGCGAACTGTCGTCCCAGCAGACGATCGTGCCGCCGACATCGAGGTGCTTGGCCAGCGACGTCACGAAGCCGGGCCGCGGGTCGGTGCGCTCGACGTGCACGAACGACGCGACCTCGAGCCGGCCGTCGGCGTGCACGGTGTGCGCGGCCCAGCCGTACGGCATCAGGCGCCACGGCCGCTGGTTGTCGAAGCGCGGCAGCGCTTCCGTCACGCCCGCCAGCGCCAGGAAGTGCAGCGGCTTCTGGCACTGCTTCAGCTCCGTCTGCACGAACGGCTCGATC
Source organism: Candidatus Kuenenia stuttgartensis (assembly GCA_945861365.1). GTDB lineage: Bacteria > Planctomycetota > UBA1135 > UBA1135 > UBA2386 > UBA2386. Next base: position 4,996 of record CAMAUH010000074.1, on the reverse strand, counting down.
AGCGCCGTGCCGCCCTGCACGCACGCCAGCGTGCGGCGTTGGCGGAACGTCAGGCCTTCGCGCTTCTGGTCCAGCGAGGCGAGGTCCTCGATGCCTTCCTTGTGCAGCTCCATCTCCAGCTGCCGCGTCAGCTCGGGCAGTTCGCGCAGCGGCAGCGCCGGCGCTTCCTTGCTGCAGCGCGCCAGGTGCGGGCACTTGAACGGCGTGGTGCAGAACGTGCCCATCGGCAGCTGCAGCACCCCTTCGTCGTTGATCGCGTGGCGGAAGTGGCCGAGGCGGCGCTTCACCTGGTCCAGGTGGCGCTGCACCTTGCCGGTGACGTCGGCGCTGCGCAGCAGCTGCATCGGTGGGTAGTCGGCGCCTTCCTTGTGCACGTACTTCGGGTTGACCGTCAGCAGGTAGGCGGCGCGCAGCTTGAAGCCGCTGGCGGCGGCGACGTGGGCCTGCAGGGCCAGGTCGACGACGTAGCGCGGGTTCGCCTTGGTGCCCGACTTGATCTCGAACAGGTCGATCGCCGCGTCCTTGTGCACGACCAGGATGTCGCAGCGCGCCTCGACGCCGTCGGCGACGAACGTCGCGCCGAACAGCGCCGGCACGCCTTCGGCGAGGCGCTGCTTGGTCTCGGCGGCGGCGGCATTGCCTTCCGCGGCCTCGATCTGGACGCCCTTCGGGAACGCGCTGCGCCCCAGCGTGCGCAGCTGATCGCCGGCGGCGCCCATCGCTTGGCGGAGGGCCGAGGGTTCGACCTTGGCTGGCTCGTGGTAGTCGAGCCAGAGCCGCTTCTGGCATTGCAGTCCGGCTTCGAACAGGTGTTTGTCGAGCAGGCGCGGCTGCGGCGGAGATTTCTTCTTCAAGGTCGATACGTCGGCGAGGTCGTGCAGACCGCGGCCGCGCTGGTCCTCAGGACCACACGCTCCGCCAACCGCACAAGGGCCGAGAGTCTAGCGAGCGTCCGCAGGGGCTCAACCGCGGCGGGGCCGCGACATCTTGTAGAGCACCAGCAGCAGCACGGCGACCGCACCGCCGCCGACCAGCGGCGTCCACAGCCGGTCGGTCAGGGTCACCGGACCGCGGCTTGTCATCGCGAACGTCAAGGTGGCCAGCCAGCGGCGGAACTCGGGTTCCAGCTCGGCGAAACGGTCCGGCGCGCAGCTGAAACACAGCGTGAACTGCTGGCCGCGGGCGGGCACGTGCACGTCCAGGCTCTTGGTCGCCGGCCGCGGCGCCGGCGGGGTGCAGGTGCGCACCGCGATCAGGCCCTCGGTCTGCTGGGTGCCGACCTTCTGGCGCTGCACGTCGTGCACTTCGTGCCGTTCGCCGCTGGCCGCCCCCTTGTCGCGCCAGCTCTGCCGCAGCACCTCGGCGAAATCGTCGGGCACGTGCCATTCGGCGTTGCTCTCGACCACGTAGAGCCACGGCGAGTGGAAGTCGCCGCGCAGCCATTCGTCGACCGGACCGACCGCATAGAACGCCAGCGGCTGCGCCAGCGTCAGCGTCACCGGCGCCTGTGGGTTGTCGCCGATGCGGCGCGCCTCGTTGGGCGAGACCTGGCGCCAGCCGGCCGGCAGCTGCAGCAGGAACGAGCCGGCGAGGTTGCGGAACGGCGGCGGGCCGGGCGGCGTCGGTGGTGCAGTGGGCGCTGGCTGCTGCGCGGCCAGGGCCGCGGTCAGGGCGACGACGAACGACAGGGCAGGCAACCGCATCGCGCCATCATCGAGGCAGCGCCACCGGTTCTGCAATCGCGGGTTCGGGTCGCCTGGCCATCGGCAGCTCGAACCAGAAGCTGGCGCCGCGGCCGGCTTCGCTGTGGAAGCCGATCGCGCCACGCATCGCGTCGACCAGGCGCCGGGTCAGGAACAGGCCGAGGCCGGTGCTCGGCCCCGCCCCGCCGTCGGCACCCGCCGCGAACGGCAGGAACAGCTGCTGCTGCAGCGCCTGTGGCACGCCGGGGCCGGCATCGACGATGGTGATGCGCACGCGGTCGCCGCGCCGTTCATGGCCGATCCGCACCGGCTGGCCCGGCGCCGAGAACTTGATGGCGTTGCCGACCAGGTTGAACAGCACCTGCTGGAAGCGGTGGGCATCGGCGCGCACGCGCACGCCGCGCACCGGCTCCGGCCAGTGCACCAGCACGCCGCGGCGATCGGCCTGCAGGCCCAGCACGCGCGCGGCGGACTGCAGCAGGTCGGCGAGGTCGTGGTCCTCGATGCGCAGGCGCAGCTGCCCGTTGGCGAGCGCGCTCTCGTCGAGCAGGTCGTCGACCAGGAACGCGAGATGGCGCGCCGCCAGTTCGGCCTCGGCGAGGAACTCGTCGGTCTCGGCCGGCGTGCTCGCGTAGCCGCCGCGCAGCAGTTCGAGCGCGGTCAGCATGCAGGCGAGCGGCGTGCGCAGTTCGTGCGCGGTGTGCGCGAGCTGCTCCTCGCGCGCGCGCCGCTGCTGTGCTGTGGCGCGCCGCCACTGCCACGCACCGACGCTGCCGGTCGCCGCGGCGGTGATGGCGAGGCTCGTCGTGGTGTCGAGCCCGCTGCCGAATGTGCCGGCTGCCGCGATCACCGCGGCGGCGAGCACCGATCCCCAGGTGTGTGCCGTCATGTTCTCCCCTTTGCCGAGCCCGCTATCGGCGAGGGGCGCGCGGTCATCAACCGCGCGTGGCATGGACGTCTCGGAACGGGGCTGGGGGCGTTCACGCCTCGCTCGGCAGCGGCACCGGGCAATCCCAGGCCTCCGCCAGCGCGCGCAGCAGATCCGCCTCGTCCGGGTCGATCGTGCCGTCGGCCGCGGCGGCCTCGGCGCAGGCGCGCACGAGGTTGCGTTTGCCGAGCGGGGACACCGCTGCGAGCGCTGCGACCGCGCGTTCGAGTTCGACGATGCGGCAGCGCTCGGGCGGCAGCAGGGAGCTCTGCGGCAGCGCCAAGGGCGCAACACCGCGCGCGAACGCGTTCGCCGCGCTCGCGGCATCGCCGTGCGCACCAGCATTCGCGAGCGTCGACAGCACCAGCACCACCGCGTCGGCGTGCTGCGCCAGGGCCTCGGGTCGCGTGCTCGGCCGCGGCGTCGCCTCCGCGGGCAGCCGCACGTTCCGCTCCAGGCTGCGCAGCAGTGCGAACTCGAACGGCGACAGCTCACCATCGGCGAGCGCCAGCGCGCGCGCCTGCGTGCGCAGTGCGGCACGCCGTTCGGGCGGCAGCGCGCGCAGGGCCGGGATCGCCAGCTCGAGCAGTGGCCAGCGGCGGTCGCGCGGCAGGTCGGTCATCTGTTGGAACGCGAGCCGAACGGAGTGCTGCAGCGCCACGTCGTCGGCGGGCAGCGTGCGCAGTTGCTGGTCGCGGCGCGCCGGTTGGCGTTCGAGCAGCAGCGCCAGCGCGATGCCGTGTGCGCGCGCCGGTTCGCGCAAGCCCGTGGCGAGGTCGAGGGGCAGCGCTTGCAGCAGCGCGTGCGCGGCATCGACGTGTTCGGCGGCGGGCTGGCCGATCGACGCGACCAGCGCTGCCGGCGCGATGCCGCGCGCCGGTGCAGTCGCGGCAGCGGGCGCGGCGTTGGCGACCAGCGGCGCGAAGCCCGGCGGCAGCGGCGTCGCCGCGGCGGCGTCGACCATCGACTCGGTGCCGCGCAGCTGCTTCTGGAAGCCCGGCAGCACGCGTTCGATGCGCTCCTGCAGCGGCGGGTGCGTCGCGAAACCGCCGCCGAACCAGCGCTGCACGCCATCGGCGAACATCATGTGGCTCGCTTCGTCGGCGTGTGCACTTTCGAGCCTGGCCGACAGGCCGCCGATCTTCGCCAGCGCGAGACCAATGCCGCGCGGGTTGCGCGTGTACTGCACCGCGCTGGCGTCGGCGAGGAACTCGCGCTGCCGCGACACCGCCGCCTGGATCAGCCGCGCGAAGAACACGCCCAGGCCGCCGATGACGATCAGCGCCAGCCCGAACAGCACGAATGCCGCAGCACCGCCCTTCTTGTCGCCGCCGCCGCGCGGCGAGATGCGCACCAGGATGCGACCGATGGTGGCGATGCAGACGATGCCGAACAGCACGCCCATCAGCCGGATGTTGAGCCGCATGTCGCCGTTGAAGACGTGGCTGAACTCGTGCGCGATGACGCCCTGCAGTTCGTCGCGGTCGAGCTGCTCGAGGCAGCCGCGCGTCACCGCGACGGCCGCGTCGGATGGGCTCCAACCGGCTGCGAACGCGTTCAATCCCTGTTCGCCGTCGAGCACGTAGATCGCCGGTACCGGCACGCCGGACGCGATCGCCATCTCCTCGACGAGGTTGCGCAGCATGCGTTCGTGCGGGTCGCGCGGATCGAGCGGGACCGGTGTGCCGCCCAGCAGCTCGGCGACGGCGCTGCCGCCGCTGCGCAGCTCGGTGGTCTTCCACAGCATCGCGGCGCCGACGATGCCGAGCGTGACGACCAGCACGCCGAGGAACAGCGCCGGGTGGAACGCGGCCTCGTCGCTGTCGACGGCGAGGAACAGCGCCGACGCGGCGAAGTAGATGCAGACGACGATCGCCAGCACCGCGAGGCAGAACAGCACCACGAGCCGGGTCGTCGCGGTGCGCGCGCGGTCCTGGTGGCCGAAGAAGTCCATTCCGCTCATGGGGCCTCGAGTTCGAACAGGGTCACATCGGCGTCCTTCTTGACGAACAGGCCGCCGCCGAGCGCCTGGAAGTGGCGGTCCAGCTGACGACGGTACCAGGCGCCCGTGCGCAGGTGCACGTCGCCGTCGGTGCGATCGCGGTCGCAGGACTGTTCCCAGTCGTGCGTGGTCAGCGCTTCCAGGTAGAGCGCGGTGCCGGTCCAGCTGGCGAGGTTGTCGATGGCGCGCCTTGCGGCGCTGGTGTCGAGGTATTGCAGCACGCCCTGGCAGACGACGAGGTCGAAGCGGTCGCGGCCGAGTTGCTGCTGCGGCGCGAAGTCGAGCACCGAGCCGCGGGTCCAGCCGTGTTCGCCGCACAGGTACTCGCTGTATTCGACGCCGTGGTACTTCGCGCGCGGCCAC
>CAMAUH010000073.1 GCA_945861365.1 Candidatus Kuenenia stuttgartensis | reverse complement strand
CGGGAGCCTTCTCGCCGGCAGCGGGCACCAGATAGACCTGCAGACGCTGCAGCGGCTCATCGATGGGCAGCGAATCGCTTTCCTTCGCGTGCTCGATCAGGTTGCGCAAGGTGTCCGTGGCAGCGAGCAGCACGTCGACGAGTTCGGCCGACATTGTCAGCCGGTCCTTGCGCATCAGGTCGAGCACACTCTCCAGCGCGTGCGCCAACTTGTTGATGTGCTCGAAGCCAAGGAAGCCAGCGACACCCTTGACCGAATGCACGCCACGGAAGACACGGTTGATCGTGTCCGCCGATCCGCCCGGTTGCGACTCGAGACCCAGCAGGTCCGATTCCACGTTGGCAAGGTGATCGCGCGACTCCGTGACGAAGTCGTTGACCAGATCATTCAAGCCCGAGTCGTCCTGAACCATGCGCGTCTCTGCCTCCTGAGGGAGGGGGCAGGCACATGCCTGCACACCGACCTCGAAGAGGGATCAGCTATCGCGCAGCAGCAGCCCGGAACCTGAGGCGGAACTGACGCCCGTTCGCAAAGGGCAGTGTGGCAGGACTGGACAGGCTTGGTGAGGTGCGCCAACCAGGCGCTCGAACACCGGAGACGGTCAGATCGAGCCGGTGCCGGAGCTGCGGCGAGCCAGCAGCTCGCGCATCATCGCCTTGCGCAGCGAGGCTTCCGCCAGCACGTAGTCGGCGCTGAGGCGGTCGAGGCCAGCCAGCTTCTCGCGGGCCTTCGCTTCGGCGGCCTTCACGCGCACCAGATCGATCTCGTGCGCGAACTCACCGGCCTCGCAGACCATCGTCAGCACGTTGTTCTGCACCTGGGCGAAGCCATCACTGACGAAGAGCTCGCCCTGCTTGCCATCGAGCTCGGTGATGACGGCAGCCCCTGCGTGGGCGATCGCGGTCATCAAGGGTGCGTGGTGCGGCAGCACGCCATAGCTGCCATCGACACCCTGGAACTTCACGCCAGCGACCTTGCGGTCGACGATCGTGCGGTCGGGAGTGACGACGCGGAGGTGCAGTTCGGCCATGGCGGTGACGGGATCAGGGGTTCAGACAGCAGACGACCAGCGGCTCACTTGGCGCCGCGTGCAACGGCTTCTTCGATCGAGCCGACCATGTAGAAGGCCGACTCCGGCAGGTTGTCGTGCTTGCCCTCGAGGATCTCCTTGAAGGAACGCACGGTGTCCTCGCGCTTGACGAACTTGCCCGGCGTGCCGGTGAACGCTTCGGCGACGAAGAACGGCTGCGACAGGAACCGCTGGATGCGGCGCGCGCGGGCGACGACCAGCTTGTCCTCTTCGCTGAGTTCCTCGACGCCGAGGATCGCGATGATGTCGCGCAGGTCCTGGTAGCGCTGCAGCGTGCGCTGCACGTCGCGGGCGACCTTGTAGTGCTCTTCGCCGACGACGCTCGGGCTGAGCATCTTCGACGTCGACTTCAGCGGATCGACGGCCGGGTAGATGCCGAGCTCGGCGATCTGGCGCTCGAGGATGATCGTGCTGTCCAAGTGCGCGAACGTCGCCACGGGCGCCGGGTCGGTGATGTCGTCAGCAGGGACATACACTGCCTGCATCGACGTGACCGAGCCCTTCTTGGTCGACGTGATGCGCTCCTGCAGCGCACCCATTTCGGACGCCATCGTCGGCTGGTAACCGACTGCGCTGGGCAGGCGGCCGAGCAGTGCCGACACTTCCGAGCCCGCCTGCACGAAGCGGAACACGTTGTCGACGAACAGCAGCACGTCCTTGCCTTCCTGATCGCGGAAGTACTCGGCCATCGTCAGGCCGGTCAGCGCGACGCGCAGGCGCGCGCCCGGGGGCTCGTTCATCTGGCCGAACACGAGCACTGCGTTGTCGAGCACCGAGGCCTTCTGGCCCTTGGCGTCCGTGTACTCGGCCTCGGCCATTTCCAGCCAGAGGTCGTTGCCTTCGCGGGTGCGCTCGCCGACGCCGCAGAACACCGAGAAGCCGCCCTTCTCGACCGCGGTGATGCGGATCAGCTCCTGGATGAGCACCGTCTTGCCGACGCCTGCACCGCCGAACAGACCGATCTTGCCGCCCTTCGCGAACGGGCAGAGCAGGTCGACGACCTTGATGCCGGTCTCGAACACTTCGGTGATCGCCTGCTGTTCTTCGAACTTCGGCGCCGCACGATGGATCGGCAGCGTCGCCTGGGCCTTGACCGGCTCCATCGGCACGCCCGTGCGCGGGTGCGGGACGTTGACTTCGAGCGCGCGACCGAGCACGTCGAACAGGCGGCCGCGGGTCGCGGCACCGACCGGCACCGAGATCGGTGCGCCGGTGTCGCTGGCGGGCATGCCGCGGCTCATGCCGTCGGTCGAGGACATCGAGACGCAGCGAACCGCCGCGTTGCCAAGCTGCTGCGCGACCTCGAGCACGAGGTCGATGCCGCGCTGCTTGTCGACGACAGTGATCGCGTTGTAGAGGTTCGGCACGTGGCCCTCGGGGAACTGCACGTCCACCACGGGGCCGAACACCTGGAGGATCTTGCCTTGCACTTGGGTCGCGGTCGTCACTTCTGGAGTCCTCGGAATCGAATGCGGTCGGGAATGCTGGCGGTTCAGGAACGGATCGAGCGGATCAGCTGACGGCGGAGGCGCCGCCGACGATGTCGAGCAGTTCCTTGGTGATGTTCTCTTGGCGGGCGCGGTTGTAGACCTTCTTCAGGCCCTTCTGCATGCGCACGGCGGCGTCGGTCGCGCCCTTCATCGCCATGCGGCGGCTGGCTTGTTCGCTGGTCAGCGACTGCAGCATCGCGTCGAAGACGACGGTCTCGAGGTAGCGCGGCAGCAGGCGGTTGAACACCGTCGTCGCGTCTGGCTCGAGCAGGAAGTCCTGGGCGTAGGCCTTCTCGCCGGCCTTGTCACCGACCGCGATCGTCCGGATCGGCAGGAACGGCGCATCGGTCGGCACGAACTTGATCATCGACTGGAAGCGCGTGAAGTACAGGCGCACATCGTCGACGGCACCGCTGGTGAACGCGTCCACCAGCGCCTGGCCGACCATCTTCGCGGCCGTGAAGTCGGCCTTGTCGAGCGGCGGCTCGACGAAGAAGCGCTCCACCGCGAAGCCGCGTCGCGTCAACCACGCGTAGGCCTTGCGGCCATAGACCCAGAACTTGACCTGCTTGCCTTCGGCCAGCAGCTCATCGGCCTTCTTCTTCAGCCCGAACAGCAGGTTGCTGTTGTAGCTGCCGCAAAGGCCGCGGTCGGATGCGACCACGAAGAAGCCGACCGCCTTGACCTCGCGAGCCTGGAACAGCGGCACATCGCCTTCGCCGGAGACCTTGGCAGCGATCGCCGAGATCATGCTGCGGATCTCGTCGACGTACGGGCGGAAGGCCTGCGTCTTCGCCTGCACCTTGCGCAGCTTCATCGATGCGACCATCTCCATCGCGCGGGTGATCTGCGCGATGCTGGCCACCGACTTGATGCGGCCGCGGAGTTCCTTGAGGTTCGCCATGGGTTGCTCGGGTCAGGTCTTGGTTCGTCGAAGCTGCCGCTCGGGCATCACGCCAGGAACTCGGCGCGGAACTTGGCGCAGACTTCGTCGCACTTCTTCTGCAGCGCGTCGGTCCACTTCTTCTCGGTCCGCAGCGACGCGAGCACGTCACCGTGGTTGGCGCGCATGAACGCGAGGTACTTCTTCTCGAAGTCGGCCACGCGGGGCAGCGGCACGCTGTCGAGCGCACCCGACGATCCGGCATAGAGGATCACGATCTGCTCCTCGACCGGCATCGGCTGGTACTCCGGCTGCTTCAGCAGCTCGGTCATGCGCTGGCCGCGCGTGATCGCCTGCTGGGTCGCCTTGTCGAGATCGCTGCCGAACTGCGCGAACGCGGCGAGCTCGCGGAACTGCGCCAGCTGGATGCGCAAGCCACCGGAGATCTTCTTCATCGCGCCGATCTGGGCCGAGCCACCGACGCGCGACACCGAGATGCCGGCGTTGACGCCCGGGCGCTGGCCGGCGTTGAAAAGCGACGACTCCAGGAAGATCTGGCCGTCGGTGATCGAGATCACGTTGGTCGGGATGTACGCCGACACGTCACCCTCCTGCGTCTCGACGACCGGCAGCGCCGTCATCGAACCGCCGCCCTTCTCCTTGGACAGCTTGGCTGCGCGCTCGAGCAAGCGGCTGTGCAGGTTGAACACGTCACCCGGGAATGCCTCACGGCCCGGCGGGCGGCGCAGCAGCAACAGCACCTGGCGATACGCGACGGCCTGCTTGTAGAGGTCGTCGTAGGCGATGACGACGTGGCGACCTTCGTCGCGCAGGCGCTCCCCCATCGAAGCACCGGCGTAGCAGCTGAGGAACTGCATCGCCGCTTCGGCCGAGGCCGGCGCCGACACGACGATCGTGTACGGCATCGCGCCGTACTTCTCGAGCTTGTCGACGACCGCCTTCACGGTCGACTGCTTCTGGCCGACGGCCACGTAGATGCAGATGACCTGGTTGGGGTTCTTCGGGTCGCCGCCGCCGGTGCCCTTCTGGTTGATGAACGTGTCGACGATCAGCGCCGTCTTGCCGGTGCCGCGGTCGCCGATGATCAGCTCGCGCTGGCCGCGGCCGATCGGGATCATCGAGTCGATGGCCTTGATGCCCGTCTGCAGCGGCTCCTTGACCGGCTGGCGCTCGGGCACCGACGGCGAACGGCCCTCGATCGGGCGCATGTCACTGGCGTCGGCCTTGATCTTGCCCTTGCCGTCGACAGCTTCCCCGAGCGCATCGACGACTCGACCGCACATCTGCAGGCCGGTTGGCACCGACAACACGCTGCCCGTCGTGCGCACCGTGTCACCTTCCTTGACCTTGGCATCGCTGCCGAGCAACACCACGCCGACGTTGTCCTCTTCGAGGTTCAGCGCGACGCCGTAGATGCCGTTCCCGAAGTCGAGCTTCTCGTTCATCATGCAGTCGTCGAGGCCGTGCACACGGGCGGTGCCGTCACCGACCATCAGCACGGTGCCGACGCTCGACTTCTGCATACGGCCGGCGAAGCCCTCGATCTCGGACTTCAGGACGGTGGCGACTTCGGATGGTTTGAGATCCATGGTCTATCGGGGCGCGAGAATCAGTGTCTTGGAATGCGGGGACGATCAAGGTCGCGACAGGTGTCGCGATCAGATGGCGGCCTGCTGCAGCTTCTGCTCGAGTTGGTCGAGCGCAGCCCGCAGCGAGCCGTCGTAGAGGACGTTGCCGATGCGCAGGCGAACACCGCCGATCAGGTCGGCTCGCTGCGCAACGGTCAGCTGGACCTTCTTGCCACTCAGCCTGCCAGCGAGCGTGGTCAGTGCCGCCAGCTCCTCGGCACCGATCGGGTGGGCAGACTCGACGACGCCGGCGACTTCGCCGCGCGAGGCCATCACCAGGGCGCGGTAGGCCGGCTCGATGTCGAACAGCACCTCGAGGCGGCGCCTTTGCTGCAACACACCGACCAGGTTGTGCAGCAGTTCACTGCGTCCGGCGCACAGCTTGGCGAGCACCGCGGAGCGCTCCTTGGCCGAGACGTCGGGACTGGTGATCAACGCCCGCGCCTGCGGGGACGCCAACACGGCATGCACTGCCGCGAGGTCGGCCCCCACGCCATCGACGACACCCTTCTGGGTGGCCAAGGCGTGCAGCGCAGTCGCATAGCGCTTGCCGAGCAGGGTCATCGGCCACCCTTCTCCGCAGCTGCCACGAACTGCTGCACCAGCGGACGATTCTTCTGCGCGTCCACTTCCTGCTGCAGCAGCTTGCCGGTCGCGGCGATCGTCAATTCGACGGCCAGCGCCTTGATCTCCTGCAAGGCCTGGCGCTTCTCGGCGGCGATCGTGTCGCGCGCCTTCTGCAACTCGGCCTTGGCGCGCTCATCGGCGATACGCACCGCTTCCGCAGCCTGCTTCTCGGCCCGGGCCATCGCTTCCTCGACGGTGCGCTTGGCGTTCTCCTGGGCCTTCTGCAGTTCGACCTTCGCGGCCGCCATCTGTCCTTCGGCCTCCTTGCGGGCGACCTCGGCAGCGGTGATCGAGTCCTCGACCTTCTTGTCGCGCTCCTCGAGCGCCGTCGTGATCGGTCCGTAGACGAACTTCCACATCACGAACAGGCCGACGAAGAACGCGACCAGCGTCCAGATCATCGCCCCGGGAGCGAACTCCAGGAGCTTGCTGAGCGAACGGGGATCGTCGCTGGCGATGGCCAACGTCGACAGAGAGTTCGACAGAGTGCTGACGGGCAACACGGGGAGCCTCCGAACGGCCTGGGTGGCAACCGGAGCCGACGCGGCTCCGGCAGTGGGACAGCGAACTACTTGGTGGCGAGCATCAGGCCGATGACGGCCGCGAACAGCGCGACACCTTCGACGAAGGCCGCGAGCACGAGGGCGTTGCCCTTGATCGCGTCGGCCGCTTCCGGCTGACGGGCGATGCCCTCACCGGCCGAGCCGCCGATCTGGCCGATGCCGAGGCCAGCGCCGATGGCCGCGAGACCGGCCGCGAGACCGGCACCGATGCCGACACCGAGGTTGGAAGCAGTGGCAGTGGCGATGGCGGCATCCTGGATGAGATCGAGCATTGGTTTCTCTCTACTACTGGAAAGGGTTGGGGAAGTCGGTCGGGCTCAGTGTTCCTGGTGCATCGACTGGTAGATGAAGTTGATGCTCAGGAACGTGAAGATGTAGGCCTGCAGCAACGTGACGAAGGCCTCGATGATGTAGATGAAGATCGCCATGCCCAAGCACGGGATCAACGTCAGGTAGCTCGTGATGGCGCCGCCCTGCATCTTCGTGAACAAGAAGATCAGCGCGATCGCCGAAGCGATCACCAGGTGGCCGGCCAGCATGTTCGCGAACAGACGAATGGTCAGCGCGAACGGCTTGACGAATAGGCTGATGACCTCGATCACGAACATGATCGGGACCAGCGGCAGCGGCAGGCCGTGCGGCACCAGGTTCTTGAAGAACGCGATGCCGTTCTTCTTGATGCCGAGGCCGAGCATCAGCACCAAGGTGACCACCGCGAGGGCGCCGGTGACGTAAGGAGTGCCGGTTGCGGTGTAGATCGCGAACGGGAACTCGTGGCCCACGCTCGGAATCAGGCCGATCACGTTCTGGAAGGCGACGAAGAAGAAGATGAAGAGGAACAGCGGCACGAAGGCCCGCCCCTCCTCCTTCCCCATCACCGAGTAGACCATCTCATCGCGCACCCACAGGCAGAAGCCGCGCATCACGCGCGTGAACCAGCTGGCGCGACCCGTGCGGAAACTGCTGAGCACCGGCAGGAACACGACGAGCATCAAGCCAAGGCACACCCACTGCCACGGCTGCACGTTGTAGATCGTCAGCAGACCGACCTTCTCCTTGCCATCCGCACCGTGGTCCATCAACCACATCGGGTATGGCACGCTGTGCGAGAATTGGTGCTTGAAGAAGTCGCCGCTCGACATCTCGAGCGTGCTCTTCACCGCGGCGTGGCCATGGCCCTGCGCGTCCTGGCCTTGCGCAGAGTGGCCAGCAGCCGGCGCAGCACCTTCATGCTGTGCGCTAGCGACCGGCGCGAGGAACGCGCCGACGAGGCAGATCCAGACCGTGATCAGGAGTCGCATTGCCAGCATGGTTCGTCGTGCAGTTCGATCGCGAAGGGGATTCAGGAAGCGGTGGACCGCCCAGGCGGATACCGCAGCGCCCGCGCCAAGAACGCAGCCGTCGCCAGTTGGCACAGCAGCGCCCCGCCCGCGAACGTGACGGCAAAGATGGTCGTGTCGGCGAATTTCGCTCCGCTTTGACGGAGGCTGAACACGCCGATCGTCAGCAACACGAGCTTGACCGCGAACGCCGCCGCGAGCAGGCTCTGCAGGCGCCCCGCGAGCAAGCGCCCGTCGCCTGCATAGGGGATGGTCGCGCGCGAATCGATCAGGCGGCCATGCAGCCACAGCGCGAGCATGCCGGCGAACAGCGCGCCACCGATGCCGAGTCCGTAGTAGGGAAGTCCACTCGTCGGCAGCGCGCCGAGACCGAACACGAGCCCCCCTACTACCCCCGCGGCGACACCGACCACCAGCAGCGCCACACCCAGGGCGCGGGTGAGCAGCGGGCCGACTTCACGGCCAGGGGCCGACTCGGCGGTGGTCATGGTCTGGGAAGCAGGATGCGGAGGCATGCAGACGATCAGGAAGTCGGCGGCGGGCTGTCCTTCGGCAACTTCTTGCCGAACGGCCACTGTTCGGGAGCCAGCACGCGGACCAAGTGCAGGATGCCGCCGGCGATGCCGCAGACGACACACAGCAACAGGAGCCAAGGCTTGGTTCCAAAGTGCGTGTCGAGCCACAGCCCGCCGTAGGCGAACAAGCCAACCACGACCGCCAAGGTCAGGCCGGCGCCAAAAACGCGTCCTTGCCCTTGGTTGGTCCGTTGCACTTGCGCACCCCCACCGCGTGCCAGTGGGTCGACGAGGGGCGAGGACTCTAGCGAGGCGCGAAGCGGCGACGCAACGCTCGCGCCACATTTTCTGTCCGAAGTTCGCAGGTTCGATCCCTATTGGGGCGACGTGTGCGGAATGGGCCGCGCCGTCGCAAGGAGAGCCCGCATGCATTCCATCTCGAAGCTTCTGTTGTGCCTGTTCACCCTCAGCGCCGCGGACGTCGCCGCGCAGCAAGTACTGGCCGTGTCGCCGCTCGATCGCCAGAGCCGCGAAGGCAGTTCGTTCACGCACTTCCCGCTCGGCCGCGCCGACGCGCGCATGCAGACGCTGCACCGCGACATCCCGGCCGGCACGCTCATCAGCGGTCACGCCTACCGGCGCGACGCGATCGGTGTGCGCGGCCAGGTCGACGGCTTCACCAGCGACCTGTCGGTGACGCTGTCGCTGTCGCCGAACCTGCCGACGCAGGCCTCGACGACCTTCGCCAACAACGTCGGCGCCAATCCCGTGGTGGCGCTACCCCGCACGGTGCTCGCGTTCCCGCCGACGCAACGACCGGCCCTCGATCCAACGGCGACGTTCGAGCTGCTGATCCCCTACCAGGTGCCGTTCCTGATGCCCGGGGGCACCAACACGCTCTGTGTCGACGTGCAGGTCTTCGGCAACGCCTCGGCCACCGGCACCAACCAGAACCTGAGCATCTACGTGGATGCGCACGAGCACTTCACGGATGGCCGCAGCGAGCAAGCTGGCTTCCGCACCGGCCAGGGCTGCGTCGCGCCGGGCCAGACCACGGCGTGCTACTCGGCGATGTCGCTGTGGCGACTGCCGACCAGCAACCGGCTCGACGTATCGGTGCGCAACGGCGTGCCCGGCAACGCCGCCGGCAGCACGCGCGCATTCGTGATGCTCGGCAGCTCACAGGCAGGCGCACCCTGGCCGACGCGGCCGGATTGCCCCTTCTGGAGCTCCGCCGAAGTCTGGTTCCCGCTGGTCGGCACGACCAATGCCGCGGGGGACTACGACGGCAGCCTGACCACGCTGCCGACGCTGCCGCCGGGCTTCCGGCTCTGGTGCCAGGCGGGCACCATCGACCTCGCCACGGTTGCAATGTCGTTCAGCGACGCGGTGACGATGGTGACTCCTGCGCTCGGCACGCTGCCGATCCCGGTGTCGCGCATCATCAACAGCACCGACCACACCGCTACGACCGGCACCGTTTCCTATGCCGTGCCGGTGATGGCGTTCTTCTGACCGGACGCAACGCGGTGGCTCCGACCGCGGAGCCACCGCGTGCGCTGGCTCACGGCGCGAAGGTCACGGCACCAACTGTCACTGCGCCAACTTCTGGCACTCGACGATCGGCGAGTTCGGGCCGACGGTGACCATGGGCACGTTCTTGTCGAACTCGCCGAGCGAGTAGCGGGTCCGCATGTCCGGATAGCTGAGCCGGCGCGTGTTGCCGTCGACGAACAGGATGTTGACGGTGCCGTCAGCCCACACCCAGCCGCCCTCGTTGTCGGTCGCCAGCAGCGCTTCGCTGCCGCTGCTGTTGAGGGTGCGCAGGTGCTCCTTCGCGCGGCCGGCGTAGTGCGTGTCCTCGGACGTCGTGTCGTTCAGGCTCGGCCACGGGTTCTCGCCCTTCTCGATCAGGCGGCGCTTCTCGTTGTAGTAGGGATCGTTGTCGCGCAGGCCCGGCGAGAAGTACTTGTCGAACTCCTCCTCCTTGTGCTCGACGACACCCGAGGTCCACGTCGCCAGCACGAAGCGATGCCCGTTCTCGACCGGGAAGGAGCCCTTGTGCTTGGCCTTGTAGAACTCGTACCAGGTGAAGTGCGTCTTCATCTGCAGGCCGTCGGCCGCGATGTTCGCCTCCAACCGGCTGCCCATCACCTGCGGCAGAAGGACAGCTGCGAGAACACCGATGATGCTGATGACGACGAGCAGCTCGATCAACGTGAAGCCGGACGGAGCACGACGCATTGCGTTTCCTGGGGAAGGGGTCAGAGGGCGCGCAGCAAGATAGCGCGCACCGCCGCCAAGGAAACGCCGTCGCTCAGCCCACTTGCCGATCGGCGGGGCACGACCGCGGCGAAGCGCGACTCAGTTGCCGCCGCTGCGGCCGCCGGTCGAAGTGCCGTTGCCACCCGGGTTCTGCCCCTGGGCAGGGTTCTCGGCGGCAGGGTTGACCTCGTTCGTCGGCACTTGGACCGGCGCATTCTGCTCCTGGCTGCCGTTGCCGGCGTCCTGGGCCGACTGCGGCTGGATCTCGCCAGCTGGCGCTGCCACCTGCGGCTGCAGGTTGTGCTGCCGCTGGTAGACCTGCGCGAACTGCACGTCGCCGGAGTACTCGCTCCACCATTGCCGCCAACGCAGCACCGACACCCGCATGTCGTTGTTGCTCTGGTTCAGGTGGTCGTAGCCGAAGTCGTGGCCGGTGGCGGTCTTCAGCGCCTCGTGGCAGAGGAAGCGCACTTCCTTGCGCTCGCTGTCGAGGCCTTCGATCAGGCTCGGCGACCAGGTCATGTCGCCCATGGTCACCAGAGTGCGCGCCAACTCCATCTTCACCGCCGGCTCGGAGTCGCGCATCGCCTCCTGCAGGTTCGGAATGGTGCGGCGGTCCTTCAGCTGGCCGAGCACCCACGCGCAGGAGCTGCGCACCTTCGGGTTCTCGTGCTGCAGGCCACCGAGCATCGACGGGATCGTCTGCTCACCGGTCTGCACCAGCCACTGCAGGTTCAGCAGCAGCTCTTCGCGATGCTGGTAGGGAATCTGCTCGACGCGGCGCGAGATCTCCCCGGCCATCAGCGAGTTGGGTTGCTGGAAGGGACTCGACGACTCCGTCGAGGTGGTCGTGCACGACGCGAGAGCGAGCAGGGCGGCACCGATGGCCAAGATCCTCATGACAGTCCTCGTCCGGTTTCGGGGGTGTGGGGCACCTGGCCCCGTCGCCGGAACATCGACCGTCGGCTGTCGCAGCTTGAGACGATTCCCTGTCGCGACCGAAGCGAGCGGCACCCGGCACCTGCCGACCTGCCGCGAACCCGCGCCGATGTTGGGCTGGCGCCGGACACGCCCTTGCCATCGCGACGCGAACCTGCGTAGAGTCCGACCAGTCGGGCCGACGGGCGGTCCGGCACCCCCACAGTCAGAACCTCAGGAGGCATTCCGTGAACAAGGCAGACCTCGTCGATGAAGTGCAGAAGCAGTTGGGCAACGAGTGCTCGAAGGCACACGCCGAGCGCGCGGTCAACGCGCTGATCGCGTCGATCCAGAAGGGCCTGAAGAAGGACAAGGAAGTCCAGATCGTCGGCTTCGGCACCTTCGCTGTGAAGAATCGCAAGGCCCGCATGGGCCGCAACCCGCAGACCAACCAGCCGATCCAGATCAAGGCATCGCGCACGGTCGGCTTCCGCGCGGGCTCGTCGCTGAAGACCAGCGTCTGATCCGCCGCTGCGCCGCACGCGGCGCGACAGTT
>CAMAUH010000072.1 GCA_945861365.1 Candidatus Kuenenia stuttgartensis | reverse complement strand
ACGACGCCGCTCGGCATGCACGACACGACGGTCGCGCTGGCCGACGCGCAGAAGGCGCGCATGGCACCGCCGCGCAACGCCGACGGCGATCCGGAGCACCTGTGGGATCTCGCCGCGCTGGCCGGTGCTGGCGGCATCCGTTCGTCGGTCGCCGACATGCTGAAGTTCGCGCGCGCGCAGTTCCGGCCGGCCGGGCCGCTGGCGACGCTGGACGACGTGCGGCAACCGAAGCGCTCCGAGCCGTCGCCGGCCGATGCGCTGGACGAGCCCATCGACCTCGCGCAGCAGAAGCGCCACGACGGCGCGAACGGCATCGCGATGGGCCTCGGCTGGCACTTCGCGCGCGACGGCAAGACACGCTGGCACAACGGCGGCACCGGCGGCTTCCATTCGTACATCGCGGTCGTTCCCGGCGATCGCCGCGCGGTCTGCGTGCTGTCGAACACCACGTCGGGACTGATCGATCAGGTCGGCGAACGCATCCTGCAGCACCTCTACGGCATGGCTGTAGCACCGCCGAAGGTCGAGATCCCGGTCGCGGTGGAGCGCGCGCAGCTGCAGCGGCTGGTCGGCAAGTACCGCATGGAGCAGGGTGGGGCCATGTTCACGATCACGCTCGACGACCGCGGCCTGTCGGCGCAGCTGACCGGCCAGCAGGCGTGCCGCGTGCACGCGAAGTCGCCGACCCAGTTCGTCTATCGCGTCGTCGACGCGTCGCTGACGTTCGAGCTCGAAGGCGACACCGCGAAGGTCCTGGTGCTGCACCAGAACGGCGAGGACATGAAGTGCACCCGCATCGAGGCGGAGCCCGCCAAGAAGCAGGACGCGAAGTAGTTCCGCCTTGCGGACGTCTTGTGCGGCTCGTCGTCTCGCCTACCTACCGTCGCGCCATTCCCGGAGGACTCGTGCAGCCCATTCGCGCCATCGCTCTCGCCCCATTGCTGCTGTGTGCCCAGCTGGCGCTGGCACAGAAGACCGTCGAGGTCGTCGAGCCGACCTTGAAGGCCGAGCGCGGCAAGGCACTCGAGTGGAAGAGCGCACAGGGCAAGCCGTACTGGTACCGGCTGCCGAAGGACATCGACGCGAAGAAGCCCCCGGACCTGCTGCTGATGCTGCACGGCACCGGCCTCGACCACCGCTGGAGCTTCGCGAACTACGCCATCGTCGGTGAATTCCGCAAACGCGACATCGTGGTGTCGCCCGACGCGCTGACCCCGGGCCAGGGCAACACGTTCAACTTCGTGCAGGGGCCGAAGGACGGCGAGCAGATCGCGGCCCTCATCACCGACTTCAAGCAGCGCTTCCCGATCGGCCGCGTCTACCTGTATGGCCACAGCCAGGGCGCGTTCTTCTGCTACTGGTTCGCCGGTGAGCACCCGGAACTGATCGACGGCATCGTCGCGCACGCCGGCAACGTGCTCGACGTCAAGCACGGCAAGCTCGCCAAACAGAAGGTCGCGATCGGCATCCTGCACGGCCGCGCCGACGCGGTCGTTCCCGTCGACTGCGCGCTGCGCACCGAGAAGATCTACCGCGAGCAGGGTTACGAGAAGCTGAAGCTCGAGATCGTCGAGGGTCTCACCGAGCAGAGTGGCCACTGGCCGCTGCCCGTGCAGGTCGCGCAGATGCTGAACTGGCTCGACCAGGTGTCGACGCAGTCCGCGGCGCAGGCCGTGCGCACCGCGGCGAGCGAACTGCGCCGCGAGCAACCCGACCTTCGCGTCGTTGCCGAGCAGCTGGCGAAGGCGCGCAAGCTGCTGCCGAAGGCCGAGGATGCCGACAAGAAGGAGCTGCCGCCGGTGCTCGATGCGCTGCAGACGTTCCTCGACAAGGCGGTGCTGATCCACTCGCAGGCGCTGCTCGCCGATCCGGCGACGCTGGATGCGAAGGGAGCCTGGGGGCCGTGGGCGATGCAGTTCCTGCGCCTCGACGCGTGTTTCGACGAGCACCCCGAGTGGAAGAAGGCGATGGCCAAGCCGCGCGAGCTGAAAGCCCGCCACGTCAAGCTGATGGACAAGGCGGTGAAAGGCCTGCAGAAGCCGAGCAAGGACAGCCGCGCGGCCGCAGTGAAGGCGTTCGAGGATGCGTTCCTCGCCGGCAACAGCGACCTGATGCGCCCACTGTTCGACGAACTCGACAAGGCCGGTGACTCGGCGACGCGCCAGCGGCTCGGCGACCTGTCGGCCGAGCGCGCCGCGTCGGCAACGGCGTCCGGGAAGTCCATCGCCGAGCGCATGCAGCCGTTGCTGACGGAACTGAAGGCGGCGCAGCCGCAGCTCTTCGTCGATCCGGACGCCGCCGCCGACGGCGGCAAGTAGGCAGCTGTCAGGAGCCGCCGCGCCGCGCACACGCCGCGAAGTGCTGCGCGAGACGCTCGAGCAGCTGCTGCCGCCGCGCGTCGTGCGCCGCCATCGCCGGCAGCTGCGCGCGCAGCGCCGCGACGTCGCCGCCGGCCGCGGTGATCTCCGCGGCGCCGAGTTCGAGCCAGCGCGCGAACGCGGCGGCATCGAGTTCGATATGGCACTGGAAGCCGTAGCTGTCACCGAGGCGAAACCCCTGCTGCTCGTAGCGCGCACTGGACGCCAGCAGCACGGCGCCTGGCACGGGCGTGAACGTGTCCTCGTGCCAGTGCGCGACGACGAGCTCCGCGGCGTCGCCACCGACCACGGCATCGCGCGCAGCGGCAGCGTGCCAGCGGATCGGCGAAGCACCGAGTTCGAGCCCGGCCGCACCGCGCGACACGACCGCGCCCGCTGCCGCCGCCAGCAGTTGCGCGCCGAGGCAGACGCCGAGGCACGGCGCGCCGCGCTGCAGCCGCGCCGCGAGCAGTTCACGTTCGGCGGCCAGGAACGGCAGCGCCGGCACAGCGCACGCGCTCATCGGCCCGCCGAGCACGACGACGAGGTCCGCGTGCACGTCGTCGGGCTGCACGGCGCGGAAGCGCGGCACCAGCGTGAAGCCGGCGCGCACCAGCGCGTCGCCGAGGCGCGCCGGGCCTTCGTGCTCCTCGTGCTGGACGACGACGGCGCGCATCGGTGGCGGCGTCACTTCGCGGTGACCTGGAACGTCGTCGCCAGCAGGTCCAGCACGCGCTGCAGCTCATCCTTGCTGGCCCCATCTCCATCGATCGTGTGCCGCACCATCAGCACGACGCTGCCGGTGCCGACCGGCAGGCCCACTGCGAAGAACTCGCGTTTGGCGGCACCGTCGACGACGTCGACCTTGCCATGCACACCCGAGTGCATCTTTCCACCGAGGCTGACCTGCCACTCCACGGCCGGCGCAGCTTTCGGGTCGGTTTGCCGCAGCATGCTCGCCAAGGTCGCCTTCGCAATGTCGGCAGCCCCTGGAAGGCGATGCCGATGCACGTACACGGCGACCGGTGTGCTGTGCAGATTCCACATCCCGAGCTCGTCCCTGACGACGTGCTCGAACGACATGCCGCGCGGATACTCGAACGCGATGCCGCCGGCCTCGAGGCGGCGCGTCGGAGTGACCACGACCTTCACCCTCGTCGGCTTGCCACCGAGTTCGATCTGCACTTCCTGGCCGTCGACCAAGGTGTGCGTGGTACCGTCGATCTCCACCCCGAGCCGCAGCGGCGGCTCACCGGCAGCGGGATCCTGCAGCAACGGGAACGCGAGCGCGGTCGAGAACAGGGCAGCGGCAGCGATGCGCATGCGCGCAGCATCCAGGTGGCGGCCACGAGCCGCAATCGCGCGATCGCACGCGCGCGGCGGTGTCCCCGAAACGACGACGGCCGCACCACCCATCGGGTGATGCGGCCGTCGTCAGTCGACTCAACAGTCCGCGATCAGTAGTCGCCGATGCTGCCGTCGATGCCGTTGCTGGTGACCCAGCCGAACGCGTTGGCGGTCGGCGCGAGCACCGCCGACGTGGCGAAGATGTGCAGGTTCAGCAGCGCCGCGTTGTTCGGCAGCGCGAGGCTCCAGGAGTGGCTCGAGCCGGCAACCAGGAACGCGTTGACGTAGTCCAGGTTGGCGCGCAGACCGCAGCCGGGCATGCCGATGAAGAACAGGTCGTTGAAGCCCGGGTCCGACAGACCCAGGATCTCGACGCCGATCACCGAGGTGGCCGGGATGTTGGTCGTGTTGAAGTCCCACGACGCATTGATGATCGGACGGGTGTTGCCAACCAAGCCGAGCGCATCCTGCTCCGGCGCCTGGGTGATCACAGCGGCCGGCAGCGAAGCCGACAGGTCGATGCTGCCCGGATCCAGGTTGACGCCGCCCGGCGAGTAGCCGGTCAGGAAGCCGGTGCCACCGAGCGTCGACATCGTGCCGTAGGCATAGACGACGTCACCGTTCGGGTAGAGCTGCACCTGCATCGTGTTCGCGTTCGCCGCGGTCGTGCCGGCGAAGTCGTAGACACCGTCCCACGTGATCGAGATCACGCTGGCGCTCTCCTCGAACTTGACCGTGCCGCTGCCCGCAGCCGCCGGGTTGAAGTCGTGCCAGCCAGCCGAGAACCAGTCCTGCGAACCGGCCAGGAACGTCGCGGGCGCCGGCGCGAAGCCGGTGCCGTTGCCGACGGCCTTCGACACGTAGCCGTTCGAGCACACCGTCACACCGGTCCAGCCGGGGAAGGTGCCGACCGTGAAGGCCTGCGTGGCCTCGGAGTCATCCGTCAGGGCCAGCACCGTCGGGCTCGCCTGGACCGAACCGACCGGCAGGAAGGCGCCGATCGGCA
Source organism: Candidatus Kuenenia stuttgartensis (assembly GCA_945861365.1). Taxonomy (GTDB): domain Bacteria; phylum Planctomycetota; class UBA1135; order UBA1135; family UBA2386; genus UBA2386. Next base: position 7,254 of record CAMAUH010000072.1, on the reverse strand, counting down.
GCGCGATGTAGCTGCCGCCAGTGGCGGTCATCGTGAACGCGGTGTTCGACAGGTCGAAGGCCCCGGCCGAGGCGAAGCTCTCGTAGAACGAGCTGAACTTGCGGTAGCAGCCAGCACCGATGCTGGTGTTGGTGCCGAGCACGGTGCCCGAGCCACCGCTGACGTACATCAGCACGCGGCCGATCTGGCCGGCAACCGGCGCCAGGTAGCCCGTGGCGTTCGACCACGCCGGGTTGGCGATGTCGTTCTGCCAGCCGCAGCGGTTCAGCGTGTGCGGCACGCCGAGGATCGTGGTGGCGTAGGGCGCCGCGCCCATGCCGGCGGTCGCACTGCCATACGAGTTGTGCGCGGTGAAGGTGCCGGGGGCCGCGGGCGACCAGTTGCCCATGACGTCGACGACGTCGCCCGGGATGACCGGGATGCTCGTCGTCAGGGTCGGGCCAACATTGCCGACGCTGCGCAGCGCGACGTTGCCGTTGACGCGGACCAGGAAGCCCGCGGTGTCACCGATCTGTTGGGAGACCGTCGGCAGCTCGAGCTGCACGATGTTGAAGGCCGTCTGGGCGGTGAAGTTGTAGCCGCGGGTGTAGCCGTTGTAGACGGAGACGTGGGCCGGGATGGTGACCTGGGCCGTGGCCACGGTGGCGACCAGGGCGGCGGCAAGGAACGAGAACAGTCGCATGGGTGCTTTCGGAGGATGGACGAGGGGTGGGGACGTACAGAACCGACCCGCTTGGTCGGTCACCGTTAGAGAAGCTAGCTCGCGTTCGGGTTCCGTGGTTTGTCACGTTTCTGGTGATGAGCATCGCCTGACCCGTCGCTCCCAAGGCAGCGCGCCGACACCGACGGTCGCTGGTCGGGACGCGGCTCCGTAGGATCCGCGCCCCTCTTCGCCCCGCTCCCCGCCCGCACCGCACTGCATGTCCCTACGCCGCGAAGGCCCCGTCACCGAGCGACTGCTGTCGCTGCTCCAATCACACGCCGGCGCCGCCCCCGCGCTGACCGGCCCGCTCGACGAGCCGATCGCCGCGCACTCGCCGATGACGCGCCGCCAGGCGATCGCGATCTTCGAGTCGGCGATCCAGTCGCGCCTGCAGGACCTGCTGTCGCGCGAGATGAAGGACAAGGGCCTCAGCTACTACACGATCGGCAGCAGCGGCCACGAGGCGAACGCGGTCTACGGCGCCCAGCTGCGCACGACGGACACCGCGTTCCTGCACTACCGCAGCGGTGCGTTCATGGCGGCGCGGCTGCGCAAGGGGAAGGGCGAGACGCCGTTCTTCGACGCGATGCTGTCGTTCTGCGCGTCGGCCGAGGACCCGATCAGCGGCGGCCGCCACAAGGTGCTCGGTTCGCCGACCGTGCACGTGCCGCCGCAGACCAGCACGATCGCCAGCCACCTGCCGAAGGCGGTCGGCTTCGCGATGGCGATGCAGCGCATGGAGCGCCTGGGCCTGCCGACCGAGGGCAACGTGCCGTACGACAGCGTCGTCTACTGCAGCTTCGGCGACGCGTCGATGAACCACGCCACCGCGCAGGCCGGCTTCCACGCCGCCGGCGCCGCCGCACTGCACAACCAGCCGTGCCCGATCCTGTTCGCCTGCGAGGACAACGGCATCGGCATCTCGGTGAAGACGCCCGACACGTTCGTCGCGCGCATGATGGAGCAGCGCCCGGGCATCAAGTACTTCGCCTGCGATAGCCAGGACTACCCGGGCGTGTGGGCGACCGGGCTCGAGGCGATCGACTACGTGCGCACGCACCGGCGCCCGGCGTTCCTGCACACGAAGACCGTGCGGCTGATGGGCCACGCCGGCAGCGACGTCGAGGCGAACTACATGCCGCTCGAGTCCATCGAGCGCAACGAAGCGCGCGACCCGATGCTCGGCTTCGCCGACCTGCTGCTGCGCAGCGGGGCACTGACCCGCGAGCAGATCCTGGCGATGTACACGGACACCGACCGCCGCCTGCGCCGCGCCGCCGAGGAAGCGAGCAAGCGCCGCAAGCTGACGACCGTCGCCGAGATCGTGCAGCCGCTGCAGCTGCCGGCCGCCGACGAGCTGCGCGTGCAGGTGGCACCGGCCGAACTGCGCGCCGAGGTGTTCGGCGGCAAGCTGCCCGAGGACGACGCGCGCCCGCGCCACCTCGCGTTCCGCATCCCGCAGGCGCTGACCGACCTGTTCGCCGCCTACAAGAACGCGTTCCTGTTCGGCGAGGACGTCGCCAAGAAGGGCGGCGTCTACCACGCGACGACGGGGCTGCACGACACGTTCGGCGCTGGCCGCGTGTTCAACACGATCCTCGACGAGACGACGATCCTCGGTCTCGCGCAGGGCATGGCGCAGGCGGGCTGCCTGCCGTTCCCGGAGATCCAGTACCTCGCCTACATCCACAACGCGCTCGACCAGATCCGCGGCGAAGCGGCGTCGCTGCAGTTCTTCAGCACCGGCCGCGCGCACCGCGACCTGCCGATGATGGCGCCGGCCTACAGCAACCCGATGGTCGTGCGCATCGCCGGCCTCGCCTACCAGAAGGGCTTCGGCGGCCACTTCCACAACGACAACTCGGTCGGCGCACTGCTCGACATCCCCGGCCTGATCCTCGGTGTGCCGACCCGCGCCGACGAAGCGGTGCTGATGCTGCGCACGATGGCCGCGGCGGCGCACCAGCGCGGCAAGGTCTGCCTGTGCCTGGAACCGATCGCGCTCTACATGCAGAAGGACCTGCATGCGCAAAACGACGGTCTGTGGCAGTTCGGCTACCCGAAGCCGGACGAACTGCTGCCGCTCGGCGAAGGCCGCATCTACGACGCCAGCGACGACGACCAGCTGACGATCGTCACGTTCGGCAACGGCGTTTGGATGAGCCTGCGGGTGGCGAAGCGGCTGCGCGAACGCGGCATCAAGGCGCGCGTGTTCGACCTGCGCTGGCTGTCGCCGATGCCGATCGAGCAGGTGAAGGAACACGTGAAGGCGACCGGCCGCTGCCTCGTCGTCGACGAGTGCCGCGGCACGCACGGCGGCCCGAGCCCGATGATCCTGACGCAGCTTTGCCAGGATCCGGAGCTGGCGGGGTGCGTGCTGCGCCGTGTCGCGGCGGTGGATTCGTACGTGCCGCTGGCGGCCGCGGCGAACCTGGTGCTCGTGCAGGAGCCGGACATCGAGAACGCCGCGTTGGCGTTGTGCGAGCAGCCGGTGCGCTGAGCGAGCGCCGGGCACGTGGGACAACGTGTCCTCGACTCCGCGGAACCCTGGCCCGGGTTGCCTCGGGATGGAGGACAACCTGGCGCGGCCCGAACCGGAACGCGGAGGATTCCGCACCCCAGCGCCACACCCAGCCCGCGCTCCGGATGACCGATGCGCCATGTTGCTGAAGGCGCTGTTCTGGTCGTTCGTCGCGCTCGACGCCGCCGCCATCGGGCTGTGGTTCGTGCTCGGCCTCGCCGCCGCGGGTTCGAGCAGGTCGTCGCCGCTGGCGGTCGCGTTCGCGCTGCTGGTGCTGCCGGGCACCCTGCTGGCCGGGGCCGTGCTGCTGCACCTGCGCGCGCCGTCGCCGACGCTGCGGCTGCTGGCGCTCGCGATCGTCAGTGCGCCGGTCGTGATGCTGGTCGCCGGCCGCGTGCTGGCGGAGTTCACCGCGCGCCCGACCCCCGGCGGCATCCAGGGCGAGACGAAGCTGACGCGCGCCCTGCGCGACCTGGAGAAGGATCCGCTGCAGCTGGCGACCGTGCGCCAGCTGCTGGCGGACGGCGCCGATCCGAACGAGGCCGGTGAGCAGATGCCGCTGGTGCTGGCGATCTACGCCACGCGCCATGCCGGCATGGAGCCGCTGCAGCTGCTGCTCGAGCGCGGCGCCGATCCGAACAAGCGCGGCCTGTTCGGCGAGCCGTGCTGGTTCTCTGCCACCGCCCGATCCGTGGACCTCGGCGTGCTGAAGTTGCTGCTCGAGCGAGGCGCCGATGCGACGGCGCGCAGCCGCGACGGCAAAGGTGGCGTGTGGAGCGCCACGGCGTGCGACAACTGGCCGGCGGCGTTGCTGCTGGTCCAACGCGGCTGCCCGACCGACCGGCTCTCGCCGATGGGCCTGTCGATGGAGGACAAGCTCGAGGGCTACGTGCGGGAAGGCGGCGAACGGGGGGCTGGCGCCGCCGCCGTCCTCGCCGAGATCCGCAAGCGCAAGTAGCCGCCACCGCCATCGGCGCATGGCCGCGGCGCAGGCACTCGCTAGGATCCGCCGCCCCTCTTCGCCCTCCGCCGCGTCGTGACCAAGCCCACTGCCGTCCTGTTCTGTCCCGGTCGCGGTTCCTACACGAAGGACGAACTCGGCTACCTCGCGCGCACCGTGCAGCCAGGCCCGATCGCCGATGCCCTCGCCGCGTGCGACGAGTGGCGCCGCTCGCAGGGGCGCCCGACGCTGACCGAGATCGACGGCGCCGAGAAGTTCCGCCCCGGCCTGCACCTCGCCGGCGAGAACGCGGCCGAGCTGATCTACTTCGGCACCATGGCGCACGCCGAGCTGCTGCGCGAGCGCTACGACATCGTCGCGGTCGCCGGCAACTCGCTGGGCTGGTACTCGGCGCTGCCGGCCAGCGGGGCGCTCGATGCGCATTCGGGCTGGCGGCTGGTCGCGACGATGGCAGCACTGCAGCAGCAGGCGAGCGGCGGCCAGGTGCTGATGACGAACGTCGGCGAGGACTGGCAGCGCAACCTCGAACTGCACGTGGCGACCGCCGCCGTCGTGCAGGCGCTGCGTGATCGCGGCGCCGACACCTACTGCGACTACAGCATCCATCTCGGCGGCCACGCGGTGCTGGCCGGCACCGAGGCCGCGGTGACCGAGCTGCTGACGCGGCTGCCGAAGGTGAAGATCGGCGAGCGCGACTTCCCGTTCCGCCTCGCCGGCCACGGTCCGTTCCACACGAAGCTGTGCGCCGGCGTGTCGGAGCAGGCGGCGACGACGCTGGCGGACCTGCCGGTCGGCATGCCGCGCTGCCACCTGATCGATGGCTTCGGCAACGTGCACTCGCCGTGGTCAGCCGACCCGCGCGAACTGTGGCACTACACGACGCACGCGCAGGTCACCGAGACGTTCGACTTCACCGCCTGCGTGCGCACCGCGATGCGCGAGTTCCAGCCCGACGTGCTGCTGTGCGCGGGGCCGGGTTCGTCGCTGCGCGCACCGGTCGGGCACACGGTGCTCGCCGAGGGCTGGCGCGGCCTGCACGACAAGGCGGCACTGTTCGCTTCGGGCCTCATCGTCACCGACTAGGGGCCGCGAATCGGTAGGGCCGGGGCCGCCTGCGTTGGAGCCGACGCCCGCTGCTGCGGGCGCGGCTCAACGGCGATGACGCGGGGGACGTTCCGCTTCGCTTTGGGGATGGATGGTGGTTCTCGCATCCCGCCTTGTCGCCGCGACTTGGCGCCGGGGCGTGCGTGCCGTGGGAAATCGGTGTGACGTTCGGCGCGTGCGGATCCTGCTGAGGGGGAACGGCTGCGACGCAGCCGACCGAGAGCCTCCGCCGTGCTTCCCACGAACCCTCTGCTGCCTGCTCGCCACCGCTACCGGACGATCGCCATCGTCGTGGTTTCGGCGCTCGCTGCGTGTGCGCGCGAACGTGTGGCGACCAGCGCACCGCGGCCGGCGGCGGCGACGATCGAGACCGCGCCGGCGCGCCTCGCCGACACCGGCCTGTATGCGGACTTCGCGCGCCGCACGGTGGCCGCCGACGTGCTGACGTTCTCGCCGCAGTATCCGCTGTGGACCGACGGCGCCGCCAAGCAGCGATGGATCGCGCTGCCGCCGGGCACCGCAATCGATGCCAGCGACGTCGACCTGTGGTGCTTCCCGATCGGCACGCGGCTGTGGAAGGAGTTCGCGTTCGAGCGCGCGGTCGAGACGCGCTTCATGGCGAAGCGGGCCGACGGCAGCTGGCTCTACGCGACCTACGTGTGGAACGGCGACGCGAACGACGCCGTGCTGGCGCCCGACCGCGGCGTGCGCGGCGTCTGCGCGACGACGGATGGGCAACGGCACGATGTGCCCGGCATCGTCGACTGCCGTCTGTGCCACGAAGGCGGCCGCTCGCCCGTGCTCGGCTTCAGTGCGCTGCAGTTGTCGCCGGATCGAGATCCGAACGCGCCGCACGCGACCGCCGCGCGCGCGAGCGATGTCGACCTGCGTTCGCTGGCCGCCCGCGGCCTGCTGGCCGGCATCGATGCCCACTGGCTGCGCAACCCACCGCGCATCGCCGCGGCGAACGCGACCGAACGCGCAGCGCTCGGCTACCTGCACGGCAACTGCAGCAGCTGCCACAACGCGACCGGTCCGTTGGCGCGCCTCGGGCTGCGCTTCGACCAGCCGCTCGGCGCACCGGCGCCGACTCCGGCGATCGTGAGCACGGTCGGCGTCGCGAGCCAGTTCACGCGCGGTGCCGCGACCCTCCGCATCGCGCCGGGTGACCCGGAGCACTCCGTCGTCGCGCTGCGCCTGCGCGCCACCGACGCACTGACGCAGATGCCGCCGTTCGGCCGCCATCTGGCGGATCGCACGGCGCAGGCCCTGCTCACGCAATGGATCCACGATCTCGCGCCCACCCCGGCCGCCTTGGCCGGCGAGGCAGCGCGATCGAACCCACAACCGAAGGAACGATGAACATGAAGACGAACCGAATGCTCCTCATCGCCGGCGCGCTGCTCGCGGTCGGCATCCTGGCCAGCTCGACGCTGCTGCCGAAGGACGCGCCCACCGGCAACGGCAACGACAAGCTGGTCGAGCGCGGCAAGTACCTCGTCACCGTGATGAGCTGCAACGACTGCCACACGCCCTGGACGATGACGCAGAACGGCCCTGGCCCTGACATGAAGCGCATGCTGTCGGGTCACCCGGCCGACCTGACGCTGCCCGCACCGCCCGCCATCAGCGAAGCGTGGCCAGTGGCCGCCGGCGCGACGAACACCGCGTGGGCCGGCCCGTGGGGCATCAGCTACACCGCCAACCTGACCCCGGACCGCGAGACGGGCCTCGGCGCGTGGACGCTCGAGGAGTTCACGCAGGCGCTGCGCACTGGCCGCCATCAGGGCCGCGGTCGCCAGATCCTGCCGCCGATGCCGTGGCCGCTGATCGGCCAGCTGACCGACGACGACATGCGGGCGGTGTTCACCTACCTGCAGTCGGTGCCGGCGATCCGCAACAAGGTGCCGGAACCGCAGCCGCCGCAGTCCGGCCGCTGAGCGCCACCGCGGCGCTCGCCGCGCA
>CAMAUH010000071.1 GCA_945861365.1 Candidatus Kuenenia stuttgartensis | reverse complement strand
GTCGGAGCGATCCCTGCTTCCAACGTCGCCAGCGAGCGGATCGAAACTGCCAACATCGGTGCGAACTGGGCCTGGGTCAGCATGAGGCGCTCGCGCAGACGTGACGCGCCAGCGCCGGGATCGCTCGTGGCCTTGGGCGGCTTCGGAGCCAACTTCATGCGGGAAGCGGCAGTCGTCGACTTCTTGCGCGTCTTCGTGCGGATCTTGGTGAGGCCCATGTTCTCCGGACGTTCGGTGAGCCCGCTCGTTGCCGGCGGGATACAAGTGAGTATCGACCGATCCTGGGTCGGCTACAAGCCATGTTGCATGCAAAGTTGCATGTCAGGACGGAGTCAGGCGATCCGGGTGCCGGATCCGGATCGAACTACCGTTGCCAAGGTGTTCCGGCAGGACCAGCAGGTTGTGCCCTTCTGCGGCTGCTGAGGGCACGACGAGGCCTTCCCATCGCCTCGCGTGAGCGGCACGGCCGATCTTCTGCGTCAGCGGCTCGATGCCCTTGGTCGCTTCGAGTCGCCAGTCCACGTGCTTGAGGTCATGCAGCTCGATGCCGAGCGCGTTCCATGCCAACGCGCTGCGCAGGTCGAGCACGCGAGACAAACGCACATCGATAGCCACGAACGTGCGCGGCATCGCATCCTCGACTGGGATCCCGTAGTAGCGGTTGTTGGCGAGCGCTTCGGCCATCGCGACCTCCGGTGTGAGCGAGGCGTAGACCATGGCGATGCCCTTGGGGTTCCAGCGCCCGCCGAAGCGGCGGCTGCCCTCGCCATTCATCAGCTCCGCCTCTTTGGCGTATCTCGGTGCGCACGATCGGTAGACCGCAGCTGAGAAGTCCGAAGCTGGCGTAGTCGCTGCACCGAGGGCTTCGAGCAGTTCGGCGTAGTCACTGTCCTTCACATTCGCATCTTGCTCGGCACGAACTTGTGCAGCCAGCTCGACTGGCAGATCTACCACCGCGCGATGCCATCGGGCCCCGCCCGGCCCGGGCCCTGCGCGCCATTGCCCCTTCCGCGGCCGCGCCTACTCTCCCCGACCCACATGTCCGCACCCCTCCGCGTCGTCTCGTTCGGTCTCGGCCCGATCGGCCTCGCTGCCGCTCGTCTCGCCCTGCAGAAGACCTCCATCCAGCTCGTCGGCGCGATCGACATCGATCCCGCGAAGATCGGCAAGGACCTCGGCGACCTGCTCGAGCTCGGCAGGAAGACCGGCGTCGTCGTCGACGGCAATGCCGAGGCGGCGCTGAAGCGGCTGCAGCCCGACGTCATGCTGCACTGCACGTCGAGCTTCATGCCGATGGTGAAGGACCAGCTGCTGCTGGCGGCGAAGTGCGGCGTCGACGTCGTGTCGTCGACCGAGGAACTGCTGGTGCCCGAGTTCCAGCACGCGGCGTTGGCGAAGGAACTGGATGCGGCGGCGAAGGCCGGCGGCGTGTCGCTGCTCGGCACCGGCGTCAATCCGGGCTACGCGATGGACTTCCTCGCCGTGGTCGCGTCGGCGGTCACGTTCGACGTGACGGCCGTGAAGTGCACGCGCGTCGTCGATGCCGGCACGCGGCGCTTGCCCCTGCAGAGGAAGGTCGGCGCGAGCCTCAGCAAGGCCGAGTTCGACAAGCAGATGGCGACCGGCAAGTTCGGCCACATCGGCATGCGCGAATCGGTGGCGCTGCTGGCGCGCGCGCTCGACTTCAAGGTCGACCGCATCGAGCAGTCGGTGGAGCCGGTGATCGCCGCCGAAGACCACAAGACGCCGTTCCTGACGGTGAAGGAAGGGCAGGTCGCCGGCATCCGCAACCACGGCTACGGCTTCGTCGGCAAGCGGCAGGTCATGCATCTCGACCTGGCGATGTACGTCGGTGCGCCGGACCCGCGCGATGAAGTGGTGCTCGAGAGCACGCCGCCGATCCACCTGAAGTTCCTCGGTGGCATCGCCGGTGACCAGGCGACAGCCGCGATCCTGGTGAACAACCTGCACGGCGTCGTCGCTGCGCAGCCGGGCCTGCGCACCGTGCTCGACGTCGCGCCGCCGCGGCTCTGCCGCTGAGCCGGGAATCCGCGCGGGTGGGTGGGCGCGCGCGCGTCGCTGCGCCATATTGCTGCGTCATGCGCGCGTGCTGGCAACGTCCTTCGATCGCGGTGGGCTGTGGAGCCGTGCTGCTGGTCGCCGGGTTCGTGTGGCATGGAGAGCTGCGGGTGAACGACCGCAGCGCGCCGAGGAACGTCGGGCCCGCAGCGCCGACGCCGGTGGTCGTGCGGCGCGATGCTGCTGCGACCAAGACCCCGATGTCGCTGCGCCAGGGGCGCGTCTTCGATGCGCGCGGCTTCCTGCTGGTCGGCGCCGAGATCGTGCCGATGCAGCATGCGCCCGTGCGCAGCGATGGCGATGGCGCCTTCCAGTTCTCGGTGCCGGTCGGCAGCTGCGTCGATGTGCTGGTGCGCAGCAAGGGCCAGTTGCCGCGCTGGCTGCGCAGCAGTGAAGGCGACCCGGACCTGCTGCTGGCGCAGCTGCAGCCGTCGGCGCCGTGGGACGCCGAGCCATCGCCGCTGCCCGAACGGCGCGATCTGCGCGGCGAAGGTGTCGTGCGCGATGCGTCGGGGCGAGCGCTCGCGGGCGCCTTCGTCACGGCGATCGGCAGCGGCCTGTGGGCGCGCACCGATGACCTCGGTCGCTACACGCTGCCCTTGCCGCCGGGTGCGGTGACGCTGCTGGTGCACGACGCCGGCGAGGCGCTGCACGTCGGTGGCCACGCGCTGCGCAGCGAGCCGTTCGTCGGTTCGCGCGACCAGGGCTCGGTGCCGCTGCCCGAACTCGTCGCGGCGCCAGCGGCCGCGATCCGCGGCACGGTGCGCGATCCCCGCGGCGTGCCGATGGAAGGCGTGCCGGTGCAGTTGCGCGGGGAAGGGCTCGAGCGCCGGTTCGCGAGCGGTCCTGGCGGTGCGTTCCGTGTCGCCGGGCTGTTGCAGGGTCACTACGAAGTGCAGGCGCTCGCCTTCCGCGGGGCGATCGGCAGCGCGGTCAGCGTGACGCTCGATCGGGCCGTGGCCGAACTCGACCTGCGGCTCGATGCGGCCGACGAGGTGCGCGTGCGCGTCGTCACTGCGACGGGCGTGCCGGTGGTGGGCGCCTTCGTCGCTTCGACGATCGGCGGTCAGCGTCGCGGCATCGCGCAGGCTGACGAGGCGGGCATCGCGATGGTGCCGGTCGCCGCCGCGCGCACCGAGTTCGACGTGCGCACCGCGGAGCAGTTCGCGCCGTGCAGCGTGCAGCGGTTCGACAGCGAACCGCCGACGCTGGTGGTGGCGCTGCCGTAGTCAGCGCCGGCGGGGCATCACTGCAGGCAGATCAGCGCCGAGTTGCTCAGCAGGAAACCGAGCGGATTCGGGTCGAGCACCGCCGCCTGGCAGTTGATCAGGTAGCCGGGGAAGCCCGACGGCACGCTGAACGACGAGCCACCGGTGCCGCTGCCCGAGGTCAGGAAGACGTTGCCCGGGATGATCTGCGCCAGCGGCAGGTAGACCGTGCAGCCCGGCAGCGGCAGCGGCGCGCCGATCGGGTCGAGGTCGAGCGCGAAGTAGTTCGCGCCGATGCTGTTCGGGGTCGCGTTGGTCTGCACGATGCCGATCGAGGTGCCGCCGATCGGCGCACCGACGAAGTTCGTCGTGAAGGTGCCAGCACCGGACGGGCAGCCCGTGCCCCAGGTGCCGTTCTGGCCCTGCGCCAGGTAGGTGACGGTCAGCGAGGGCTTCTGGCCGAACGTCGCTTCGCGCGAGTTGATGCGGCGAGCGGTCGACGCCAGCAGCTCGTCCATGATCAGGATCCAGCCGTAGTTCTGCGTCGGGTTGTCGAGCCAGAACTGCGCGTCTGCGGTCGAGGCGGCGCTCACCGGCGAGGAGCCGACGCCGAGTGCGGGCAGCGCCATGGTGAAGCTGGCGGTCGGCGCGTAGTCGCCGCCGAGGTTGTTCCAAGGCACCACGGGGAAGAAGCGATGCGCCCAGGTCGCATCGTTGGCCGTCGACAGTGCACCACCGCCACCGCCACCGCCGGCGATCGAGGTGCCTTCACCCCATGACTGCAGCACGCGGTGGCCGTAGGCCGGAGCCGGCAGCACGACCGTCGACTGCATGACCTCGAGCGTCAGCGTCGCCGACAGGATCTTCGAGCCGGCCGGCACCACGCTGGCGACATCGAACTGCATCAGCGCGCGGCGCTTGCTGCCGATCGCGTTCAGGCCGGTGAAGATGCCCGGGCCCTTGCCGTTGCTCAGCGAGCCGGTGGCCTGCTCGTAGAGCGTGTTGTCGAGCGAGCAGGGAATGGTCGCCGTGGTCTGCGCGAAGGCGCTGGTGGCGACGACAGAAGATGCAAACAGCGCGGCCGTGCAGCGCAGGAGGCGAGAGATCTTGGAGTTCATGAAGCCGTGCAGGTGGGTGCGGGGCGGCCCAGCAGGATAGCGGCTTCTGGGACAGCAGGCAGCCCCGGCCAAGTGGCTACTTCTTCGCGCCACCACCGGCACCATCGCCGCTGTCGCCCTTGGCATCGGCCTTCTTCTCGCCGACGACGAAGACCTGGCCGTTGCCGATTTCGGCGAGCCGATCGAGCAGGTTCTTGTTCGCTTCGCCGAGGCCGATGCAGTGGATCTTGATGCGTCGCAGCGCGTTCATCCGCTTCACGTCCTCGACGAGCCACTCGTCCTGATCGTACGGACCGTGGTACTGGATGGTCGGCGTGCGCGGCGCCGCCTTGTTGTATTCGGTGTCGAGCACGACCTGATCCTCACCGTAGTCCTTGTCGACCACGTGGAAGTCGTCCCACGACGGCGCGCCGTCCGACAGCAGGAAGATCGTGTCGCAGCCCTCGACGAGTGCGTCGGAATCGACATAGGCGTCGTTCGCCACGTAGCCCTTGCCGGCGAGGCTGAACGCGCGCAGCAGGCCCGAGTGCAGGTTGGTCTTGCCGAGCAGCTTGCCGTCGGGCGAGATCTTCAGCTCGTCGGCGGTCAGCTTCTCCTTCGGCACGGCCTGGATCGAATCGAGCTCGGCGATCACGCGGTCGATGTTGGCGCGCGTCGCCTTCACCATGCCCTTGCACGACTCCAGCGTGCCTGACTCGGTGCCGAAGCAGACGATGCTGAAGTGCTTGTCCGGCGTCAGCCGCGACAGCGAGATGCGCAGTTGTTCGCGGGCCAGATCCCAGCGCGTCTTGATCTTGTTCCAGGGGATGTCGCTCTCGTCGAGGATCTGCCCCTTCTTCTTCGGCTTCTTCGGGCCCGTGACGGGCCCAGTGGGCTTGGCCGCCGGCGCGATGTCGCGGCACATCGAGTCCGACATGTCGACGACGTAGCAGAAGCGTTCGCCATCGGTCTCGATGCCGAAGAAGCGCGGCGTCGCGGTCGTGGTCTGCGTCGGTGGCTTCTTCAGTTCGCCGCGGCTCAGGATCTCGAGGTACGGCTCGGGATCGACGAACAGCCCGGGCGCCTTCAGGATCGCCTGCAGGTGGCGGCCCATCTGCACCTTGGCGGTGTGCGTCAAGCCGACATCGTTGCCGAGCAGGCCGATGTAGGCGGTGAGGGCGGCGCGGTAATCCGCATCGTTGACGCGCGACTTGTTCTCCCACAGCGCGCCGGTCATCGCGCCCAGCAGCGCCATGCGCTCGCTGTCCTTCTTCGGGAACTGCACGCAGTTCGGCACGATCACCGACTTGATGTTGCCGCTGCGCGAGCTGCCGATCGCGGCGATCGCGGCGGCGCGATGCAGCATGCTCTTGTCCTCGATCGCGATCGTGGCCACCTCGGCTTCGCCGCCGTGGTCGGCCTGGATGCGCAGCGCCTGCATCCACAGCCAGGTGTCCGTCGGCTTGCCGTTCGCCTTGCGCAGGTTGGCCAATGGCTCGACGAACTCGGCGCGATCGAAGTGGCGCCCGAACAGCGTCCCCAGCACGTAGCGGGCGTGCTCGGCGTACTCCTTCACCTTCGTGTAGTCGTCGGCGAGCAGTGCCAGCGCGTTCGGCGCACGGGTCTGCGCCAGCTTGTTGCGGCCGTCGACCTGATAGCGGAAGACCTTCCGCGTCATGCACTCCTTGTAGCGGGCGAAGGCCTGCTCGAAGGCCGCGGAGTCCTGCGCGAGGCAGGGCAAGGAGCCGAGGGTGAACGCGAGGGCGCCTGCGAAGAGGTTGCGCATCGGAACGACGACCTGTGGGGGAAAGGGCTGGCGAACAGTAGGAGCGGGGCGCTGCCTGGAATAGAGGCCATGCCGGCGGCGGTCACCGAGGCGGGTCCCGTGCCACGGCTTTCCGATCGGCAGCGGCGGTGGCCTGGCAGCAGTCGAGCGGCTCAGATCTGGCCATGGGCAAAGTCCATCCGGTCCTCGACGAAGCGCTGCGCGGTTGGATCGCGGCGCAGCGCATGTTCTTCGTCGCCACCGCGCCGAGCGGCGACCAGGGCCACGTCAATTGCTCGCCGAAGGGCGGCGATGCACTGGCGGTGCTCGGGCCGACCACCGTCGCCTACCTCGATCGCGTCGGCAGTGGCATCGAGACCGTCGCGCACGTGCGGCAGAACGGCCGCATCGTCGTCATGCTGACCGCGTTCGAAGGGCCGCCGCGCATCGTGCGCCTGCACGGCCGTGGCCGGGTGGTGCTGCCGGGTGCCGCCGAGTTTGCCGGGCTGCGCGCGCACTTCGCCGGTCCCGAGCTCGGCGTGCGCGCGATCGTCGTGGTCGAGGTCACGCGCATCGGCGACTCGTGCGGCTTCGGGGTGCCGCTGTATCGCTACGAGGGCGAACGCGAGCAGATGGGCAAGTGGTGCGAGAAGAAGGGCGCCGACGGCGTTTCGACCTACATCAAGGACAAGAACGCGCGCAGTCTCGATGGCTTGCCGGGCATCGACTGAGTCCGGCGGGGTGCGCGTGGCGTCTCGCAGTCCGGTGCAAGATCTACGGCCCGACGGTGAGGAGCAGACGCGCGGTCGAGGCGAGTCCGGGAACCAGGTTGCACGGCGAAGTCGGTGCGTTCAGCAGCACCCACTGCGTGCCGATCACCGTTCCCACGACAGCCGGTTGGTTCGGCACTGCCCATGGCCAGAAGGCGAACCCGCCGGCCTGCAGCACGTAGTTCCAATTGACAGCGGCGAGGAACGTGCAGGTGCCGCAAATGGACTCGTTGCCGGGAAAGCCGATACCGGCGAACGCGAGCGCTCCGGCCGGCGCGCCATTGAGGCGCAAGGACCAGTTCGTGCTGCCGACGTCGAAGTCCCCTGTGCTGCTGATCGTTCCGCCATTGCCGCAGGCACTGCCGACGACCAACGATTGTGCGATGCCGAATCCGAGATGGTTGGCCACTGCGCGATGGCTGCCGCCGCTCGGCCGGTTCTGCACCAGGGTGCCGCCAGGCGGCGAATGGAGAAACGACGATGAGCCACCACCGTCGAGGTTGATGGCGCGCCAAGCACCCATGCCGATCAGTACGTTGGCGAGTTCCGGCAGTGTCATGCCGACCGACCAGGTCGGTTGGCGCCCGTCGACGACCGCGATGTAGACCAGCGTGCCCTGCGCGTTGGTGCCGATCGCCGTGCGCGGGTTGCGAACCAAGGGATCGACGCGCGCAGTCGTGCCGGTGTTCATGCCGTCGGTCACCAGCAGCGTGCCGGGTACGGTATCCGTGCTGCTCGGGCCGACGCCCGCGATCGCCCATTGGGCAGAGGCGGCCTGGGCTGTCGTGACGTTGCCGATCGCGGCCAGGCGGTTCGGCGCGAACACCATCGCCGGATCCGGAGCGGTGCCGTACTGCCGCACCGGAGACACCATGATGCCGTTGCTCTTGCTGAGCCCGATCACGTCGGCTGTCGTCGCCGAAATCGTCCCGAAGAAGTTCGCGTTGATCGACAGTTGGTTGCCGAGTTGCGTGTGCCAGCTCGGCGTGGTCTGCAGCGTGGCTTCATACGATTGCAGCGGGGATAGCGGTGCCGTCACCCGGATCTCGACGCGCGGGTCGGTCAGGTTCACGGTCGCGGTGAAGCCTCGCGCCGTGCCGCCGGCCGTGGTCCACACCTGGGGCGCGACCGAGATCTGCGCTGCGGCGGTGCCAGCGAACAGCGTCAAGGTGAGGAGGCGGAGCATTGGCATGCAGTCAGCCTAACATCTGAGGCCTTGGTCATTGCCGCTGCCCTGATGCGCGGCGATGAGGGCAAGGAGACTCGCGTCGTGCGCGTATTGGCTCGAGGCCTTGCAAGCAGACGGCGGGCGGTGGCTCGCGACACGGATTCGCGGCCGAGGCCAAAGAGCTCGAGCGTTGTCCGGCTGGGTGCTGAGGCCTGGCGGATGCGCGGCCTGATCCTGTTGCCAAAGCTCTGATGACAACGCTGTCGTGGCTTCAGAAGTAGTCGCGCGGCCGAACGCGAAACGGCGCCTGGATGCGCGCCATTGCCTTTGTTCGCCCAAGGGCGGCGATGCGCTGGCGGTGCTCGGGCCGACCACGGTCGCCTACCTCGATCGCGTCGGCAGCGGCCTCTCGTGGTCGAGGTCGCGCGCATCGGCGACTCGTGCGGCTTCGGGGTGCCGCTGTATCGCTACGAGGGCAAACGCGAGCACATGGGCAAGTGGTGCGAAAAGAAGGGCGCCGACGGTGTGGCGACCTACATCAAGGACAAGAACGCGCGCAGTCTCGATGGCTTGCCGGGCATCGACTGACGGGCGCTTCTTTGCTCACGGCATCAGCACGGCGCGGAAGCGGACCTTGTTGTCCATCATCTTCGTGTAGGCCGCCTCCGCCTGTTCGAACGGGAAGCGCTCGATGCGCGGGCGCACGCCGGTGCGCGCGCTGAACGCCATCGTCGCCTCGGAGTCGATCGCGCTGCCGCTCGGCCAACCGGCGACGGTCTTGCCGCTCAGCAGCGCGAACGCGGACACCGTGATCGGCTCCATCGGTGCCGCGACGATCAGCAGCTTGCCGCGCTGCGTCAGGCCGTCGACGGTGCTGGCGATTGCCGTGGCGTGCGGGGCAGTGGCGAGTACGAGATGCGCGCCGCCCAGCTTCTGCAGCCCTTCCGCGGCGGTCTGCTTGGACGTGTCGACGTAGTCGTGCGCACCGAGTTCGCGCGCCAACGCTTCCTTGTCGGCGCCGCTCGACAGCGCGACGGTGCGGAAGCCGAGCTTGTTGGCGTACTGCAGCGCCAGGTGGCCGAGGCCGCCGATGCCCTGCACCGCGACGGTGTCGCCGGGGCGCGCGCCGCTGTTGCGCAGCGCGTTGAACGTCGTGATGCCGGCGCACAGCAGCGGCCCCGCTTCCGCGGCGTCGAGCGAGTCCGGGATGCGCGCGAGCGCTTGCGCGGGTGCCACGGTGTACTCGGCGTAGCCGCCATCGAACGAGATGCCGGTGATCTTGCCGTTCGCGCAGTTCACGAAGTCGCCGCGCCGGCAACCGTCACACTGGCCGCAATGGCCGCCATACCAGCCGATGCCGACGCGCTGGCCGGCTTTCCATTGCGTGACCCCGCTGCCGACCGCGTCGACGCGCCCGGCGATCTCGTGGCCCGGGATGCGCGGCAACGTCAGGCCAGGGAAGTGGCCCGACTTCACGAACACGTCGCTGTGGCACATGCCGCACGCTTCGACGCGCACGCGCACTTCGCCGGGGCCCGGTTGGGGGATGTCGCGTTCGACCAGTTGGAAGGGAGCTCCGGCTTTCGCCACGATCAGCGCGCGCATCTTCGGCATGGGTTCCAGGGTTTCGGTGGGCGCGACGATGGGCTCGGTGTGGCGCGCGCACAAGGTACGGTGTGCGCTCTCTGGAGTGCTGAGTTTGCGCGGTTGAACGCCGGCAATCACCAGGTCCGGAGCGTCTCCACCGTCGTGTTGCTCGGCCCCCCGCTGGTCACCACCTGCCCGCCGAGCAGTACCAGCAAACCCTCGGCAGTCGTCGCGGAGCCGCCGAGCATCCGCGGTTGCTGCATCGAGAACAGCTGCTGCCACAAGCCGGTCTGCGGGTCCCACTGCAACACGTCATTCAGTGGATACGTGTTCACCGGCGCCATCGCGAGCAAGCCAGCCATGCCGCCCGTGGCAATGACCACGCCATTCGGCAACTGATCGAGCGTCCCGCTGAAGAGCGGCCGTGGCGCGAACGCGCCGGCGGTCCACGTCCCTGCGGTTGAGTCGTACGTCTCCACGGCATCCGTCCCCATCAGCACCGGCACACCGCCGAACATCGCGCCCACACAACCGCCGGCGATCAGCAGGCGGCCATCGGCCAACAGAATCGTCCCGCGATCGTGAGCTACCCGCGGCTGCGCCATCGGTGCGCCAGGGGCCCAAGACAGGGATCCACCTGTCCCCGTCAGCAAGCGCTGGCAGATGGGTGCCGGCACCAAGCCGAACGGCGTCAGAACCAGGCCTCCGTGCAGTAGCAGTTCGCCGTTCGGCAGTGAGGACAACGCGCCCCAGAACCACGGCGCAGCCAGCGACGGCCCTGGCGACCACGTGCGCGTGGCGGGATCGAAGACCTCACTGTTCGTCAGGAGAACCGGTGCACTGAGATCGGCGGTCGCGGAGCCACCGACCACCACCACGCGCCCATCCGGCAGCCGCGCTGCGGCATGCAGGAAGCGCGGCGTCGACATCGGCGGCATCGCCGTGAACGTGTTCGCCACCGGTTCGTAGAGCACGGCGCCATCCGTTGCGTCCTGCTGCGCTGGATTCGCCGGCAGCGTCGTCACACCACCCGTGAGCAGCGTCGTGCCGTCGAGCAGTTCGGTCGTCGTCATCGCATAGACGTCGTCCGGCAGCAGCGGACCGGCAGTGACCTCGAGTGTCAGCGGGTCGAACACCTCCGAGGTCTGCAGCGGTTGCTGTTGGATCGTCGGCCGCAATGCTCCGCCTGCGAACAGCCACGTTCCCGGTCCTCCTTGAGGATCAGGCCGCCGGATCCTGGCAGCCCAAGCGCGCCCGACCGTGGTGGCAGGCAGCTGGGTCGGCACGAGCGGCTGCGCCAACTGCGTCGTCGTGCGATTGCTGAGCGCGTCGAACAGCTGCGTGGTGCCCGGCAGGGCGCCCGCTTGCCATTGGATGGTCAGGCCGGCGAGCAGCAGGTTGTTCGGCACGGGGATCGGCGTCGTCAGCCCGTTCGGAGCGGCGACGACCTCGGTGAAGAGAAACGATGGGGGCGCGATGTCGAGCGGCCGGTTGCTGAGTTCGGGTGGCAGCGGCGTCGTGCCGGTCGTGAAGCTCGCGCCCAGCACCAGGAACGGCTGCGGCACGCCGGTGTGTTGGAACTGCAGCACATCCCCAAGGGCGCCTGTCGTGGCTCGCTGCAGCAGGAAGTTGCCCTGCGCGGCGAGGGGGACCAGCGACAACAGCGGTGCGAGGCAGAGAGGGACGAGCGGCGTGGTGGGCATATCCGGTGCCTTGTGGCCTGAGCCGGGATCCTGACAGGGATTCTGCCGGGAACGAGGCCGGCGGATCCCACCGCAAGAATCCAGGTCGGGAGCCATCGGCTCAAGGTTGCAGGTGCTGCGGCGAGCTGCGTGCGCTCTCGCCCGCGAGACTCGGCTCGGTGCCATCGAGCTTTGGGGCATGTGCCACGAGCTCGGCATGGCAGAGATCTTGTGGCTCCCGGGTGTCCGGGGGTGGTTCTGGACGCAGTTGCCGCAAGGCTGGTCGTTTCCGGGGACACTGCACGCTTACCGCGCAGGGCGGGCGTCACTGGCGCTGGCGGGCGTGCTCGGCGCGGTCGACGAAGAACTTCACGTCGTCGACCATGTTGATGGGCACCATGCGGATCGTGGGGTGGTGCAGTGGGAACACCCGGAACACCTCGTCGGCGAAGCCCTGGCCGATCGACTTGACGCCCGTGAAGTCGACGAAGATCTCGCGGAACGACTCGAGCCCTTGCAGCAGGCGGCGGGCTTCGGAACGTGAGACGAAGTCACGGCCGAGGCCGAACAGCTTGACGATGGTGCGGGTGCGTGAGAACTCGGACTCTTCCGTCCAGGCGGCGAACACGCTCTGCAGGCTGCGTGTCGGCGGGAGCGCGAATCGCAGGGCCACGCGCGT